>JAAYXX010000098.1 GCA_012515695.1 Chloroflexota bacterium | reverse complement strand
TAGTAGTCGGTGTTCGAGCCGGGCCACTGGTCGCGCAGCGGCTCCATCACCGAGCCGCCCGCCTCAAAGCGGAATTGTGGCTGATCCACGGCAAAGGGGAAGGCCAGATAGACCTCGACGTTGGGCGTAGAATCTCGCAACATGCGCGCACTCACGTCCACCCGCTTGAGCGTGTGATATAGCGTGATCTCGACGGTGATACGCGGGCAGGCGGGCGTCTCGCCGCGCAGGCGCAGCGTCGTATACAGCGGGCCGGACTCGGCCACGATGGCGCGGGTAACGCGCAGCGGCTCTTCCTCCAGCGTTGCGCTAGAGCGCACGATAAACTGCCCCAGACCGTGGGCTGCCTGTGCGTCTACCAACTCGCGCCCTAGCTCTTTGTCGAACAGGCTGGTGACCACGCCACGCGCGGCGTCGAGTTGCAGCCGATAGTAACGATTCTCCACCTGGATGCCGTTCGCGGACTCGGCCACCGTCGCGTCGGACGCAAACGCGGGCCAGGTCTCGCTGGGCACGATGCGATAGGTGCGATAACCCAGGGAGGGCAGGGCCCCCGCCGCGAATACCAGCTCGTACAGGTGGCGCGAGTCCACCTTGCCCATAGCGACCCGTTCCGGCGCCCACGGCTCGGCGGTTTGCGGGTCGGTCAGCGTGCGTATCTGGTAGGGCAGCTCTGCGCCGGTGGCGGCGTCCACCAGCCGGAAGGGATGCTCTAGCAGGGCGGCAGGCGGCTCTACGATGGCCCGCCCCACCGCGCCGCTGTTTACCAGGGCAGGCCAGGGGCGTCCCTCTTGTGGCGGCTGCCAGTGCATGGGCGAGCCGCAGGGACTCCAGGGCCGCAGGGGAGCGCGCACCAGGTCATGGCGCGCATGGCCCAGCGGATTGAACACCGTCAGATAGTACCCCTCATCAGGATAGGCGATCTGGTCTGCCAGCGCGTTGCTTGCCTTAAAGGTGACATCATGGGCCAGGGCGGCGGCGCGGTAGGCATAGCTGGCCTTTTCGCTCCATTCGCCGTCCAGGGCGGGGCCGCCGATGTGATGAAAGCCCCAGCAGTGCAGGTCATAACAAAAAGTGTCGCGGTAAGCCTGTTCCAGCGTGGCGCGGGGATAGGGATATTTGCTTCCGACGGCGGCCAGGGTTGCCAGCTTTTCCGCGTTCAGCAGCCACTCGTGGGTGTTGCGGTCCACGGCGGTTTCTCGCGGCGTGCAACTGGCGGCGACGGAATAGTCTGTGCCGGGCACATCACCGCGCAAGGTTTTGAGCGTGTGGCCCCAGCGCTGTTCAAAGGCCCGCAAAAAGGGCGTATTCGTAGTGTTGATCAGGCGGGGATAGGCCCAGCGTCGGTTCCACTCTCGCACGAGGTAGGCATAGCGGATAGAGGGGGGCGCGTTATCCCGATGGCCGCCGCGCAGGGTATAGCTGACCATGTCGTACAGATAGCCGCCCTCGTCCAGGGCGCGCAACATGTCGGGCAACTCGCTGATGGCCTGGTCATAGTCGTAGGGCTGCCACTCGGCCCCGTGCAGGTCTGACCAGAGCAGCACGCGCGCCCCATCGGGGCCTTCCCACCAGCAAGCGGCGGGGGTGCCCAAGGGCAGGGCTGCTTCGGTATCCCACAGGGGATGCACGCGCCCCTCGCCCCGGCCAAAGTACCATTGCGGCACGCCGGGGGAGAAATAGCGCACGCCCGCGCCCGCCAGCACGCTGGCCAGCCCCCAGGTAAAGCCGGGGATGTCGTTATGCTCGGCGGAGGTGATGGGGATGCCGAGTTCGCGCTTGAGGCGAAAGGCCGGGTACAGCAGGCGCACCAGTTCTTCATGGCTGCACAGCTCTAGCGTCTGGTTGCCGAACAGCGCCGTCACCTCGATCTGGCCGCGCTTGGCCCAATAGGCCAGCCGTTCGGCGGCCTCCGGGCCACGGTTTTGCAGCCAGTGCTCCACCGACCAGTTCTGCTCACACTGATAGCGGAACCGGGCGTCTTCTTCGGGCCAGTCTGCCGTTTCCTCGCAGAACTCGAGCACCTGGTCCATGAACCCGTCGTACTCTTGCAGCACGTTGCTGGGCAGGTCCGTGTATCCCAGATCATGGTGGGCGTACTGAATCAGATGCACTTCCCAATGCTTTTGGGGTTGCCAGGGAAGCGTGCGTTCATCCTGAAGTGTGCGCTCTTGCTCAGGAGCGGCGCTTGCCAGCAGGCGGAAGGTGAGCGGCTGCGGCTGGCGGATGTCGGGCAGATAGACATCGTGCCGCGTCTGGCCGCTGGCTACGAGGCCCAGCGGGATCGCCTCGGCCACTCCCTCGCCGCGCAGTTCCAGGCTGGCGTGGGCGGCGGTGCCGTCGTTGTGTAGCGTGAGGAGCGCCCGCTGGCGCAGGGTTCCTCCCTCGCGGATGAAAAAGACTGTTGGCTCGATGGATGCGATGCGGATAGTTGTCGTCATCAGTCAGCGACCTCCTGTTGCGTGCTAGAAGAGGCTCTGCACCAGGTCTATGGCGGTGCGGCGTACCAGCGGCTCCGCGCCCGGTGACAGCGCATAGATGCCGTATACCTTGGGGGCAAGGCCCTGGGGGTTGGTGTAATCCTCCGTCTCGTAGGCTTCGGCGGTGGGCAGATAGCCGATGCAGCCGTTCGAATTAGAGATGGTCATGGTCAACGCTGCTGGCGACGCGGCCCGGATAGCCAGCCCGGTGTCTGTGAACGTTTCTGCTGGCAGGGCCACCGCCGCCACATTGCCCAGCCGCATGGCCCACACTTCAAAGGGGAGGGAGTGCAGGACATTGCCGCTATCCAATGCTTGCAGGGCATCGCTGGCCCAATCGCGGTGGATCTCGGCCACGGCTATTTCCCTGAAGGGCTGGTTCTCGGCGCGCAGTTGCTCGGCCTGGGCGGCGTAGCGGTCACGCGTCTCGATCAGCGCGGACCGGGCGGGCAGGGGTTCCACGGGCAGTTCAATCTGTGCGCGCTCGATGCGGAGGGTGGTATCCTGCATATAGGCGGGGTCCAGGGCAACCCGCGCCACCTCGCAGCCAACGATGGCCCCGATTTGCCGCGAGCGGCGGGGGGTGGTCTGTCGCGCCACATAGCCCGCCGGGTTGATGTCGCCCGCTGTGCCCAGAACGAACATGCTCACCACGTCCTTCCCCAGCACGTCGGCGAGAACCTGCCGCGCATAGCCGGGGTAATCGGGGGAGATCAGGTTGCGATAGCTGTGCAGGCTGACTGGATGGCAGCCCATGCTGAACAACACCGCCATCGGCTCGCCCTGCGCGTTGTCCACGCGCACCACCGGCACGGCGACATCTCGCGGGCCATCGGGGCGGCGGCGGTTCTCGCTGACATTGTCCACGCGGCCCATGCCAATCCCGATGCGGGCGTCCTGGCGGTTGTGCCATGCGACATGCACCAGCCCCACCAGATGATCCGCCAGCAATCGGACATAATTCTCGTCCACCGCGCCCCATTGGCGCATAGGTTCTGCTGCCGGGCCGGAGTGGGTGTGCGAGGCGGACAGCAGCACATGGGAATCGGGGATACCCAGGGAGGCTTGAATGCGCTGTCGCACGGAGGCCACCAGTTCGGCGCCGAACCCGATCAGGTCGGCGGTGACGATTGCCACGGTGGCGGTGTCGCTCTCCAATACTAGCGCCTGCGCTTGCAGGTCATCGAGGATGCCCACGCTGGGGCCAAAGCCATAGCCGGACAGTTCCACGCCTACCGGCGGCGTGATGATGGTTCGCGCCGTTCCCGCTCTCCAAGTAGCCATGTTGCACCTCGTCTTTCTTGCTATGACGTGTGTAGAATCCCCATAGATTCTATGCTCCGCGTATAGTATAGCCCGCATTGGCTGGAATAGTAAGGGGAATCTCGACCTTACCCATGGTTTGTAGGCGCGCCATTCTGGCGCGGGCTTGCCTGCAATGCGCGGTTACCTGTCCGCTTCTGAACCAAATCTGGAAAAGAGCGTTCCCTTCCCCAAATCTGGGGAGCGCAGATCAGTAGATCGGGGGCATGGGGGAGCTATGCTGGGGTGGCGGCTCGGCGGAAAAAGGCCAGGCTCAGGCCCACCGTCCCCAGGTTGAGCAATCCCACCGCCAGAAAGGGCAGCCCGGCCCCCAGGGGAGACAGCAGCCCCGCGATCAGCGACCCCACCACCATGCCCAGGTTCCACCAGAGATGCACCCAACCCAGATAGCGCCCGCGCTCGGCGGGGGTAGCGACCATCGCCACGAGGCCGGGCATCAGGGTGGAAAGCGACCAGGCTGCTGTGGTGCCTAGCGTGCCGAACAGCATGATGCTCCAGATATGCCCTGGCAGCAGGCCGGTGGCGATGATGCTGACGACGAACACGACCCCCACGCCCAATTGGATTCCTCGGCTGCCCAGCCGGTCTGCCGCTCGCCCTACCAGCAATTGCCCCAGCGACGCGCACACCTGGCTGATGGTGGCGTATAGCGCGATGGTCCCCTTGCTGGCGCCCGCGTTGCTCAGGAGCAGCGGGATCAGCACGAGGGCCATGCCCCAATAGCAGGTGGGCAAAAAGCGCAACATCGCTAGCAGTTGGGCCGCCGGGCGGGTCGCCACGTCGCCATAGCCGGGCATGATGCGCCGGGCGGTGCGGCCACGACCTGCGGGCGAGCCGGGCAGCGCGAGCGCGTTCACTGTCAGGGCGAGCAGGGCCACCCCGGTTGAGAGCGCGCCAAACAGGCGGTAATCCCATCGTTCCAGCAGCAACCCGGCGGCGGGACTGCCCAGCGCGCCGCCTGCTGTGCTGCCCCAGTTATAGAGCGCGCTAAACACACCCAGGTGGGCCGGGTGGGCGGCGTCCACCAGGTAGCTTTGCCCGGCCACGGTATAGACGCCCCCGCAAAGGCCGCTGACGATCCAGAGGGGGGCGAACCAGCCCGCCGCTGGAACCAGGAACGCCAGGCTGGCGAGCATCGACCCAGCCTGCCCCAGCATAAGCGCCCGTTTGCGGCCCAGGGCGTCACTCCATGCCCCGCCAAACCACGCGCCGAGCAGCCCCATCACCTGCTGTGCCGAAGCCAACGTCGAAATCAGCATCACCGGGTAGCCCAGTTCGCGCACGTATATCGGGAAAAAGGTGCGTTGCGGCGAGAGCAACACACCGTTCAGCAGTTGCAGCAGCAACAGCACGATCATCGGGCGGGTCAGTGCCGACAGGAACCCCGGTCGCGATGGCTGACCGGCCCGCGCTGTCTCAAATCGAGCCACGAAAGGACTCCTCTATGGGGGGTATGCTCCTGGGAGGAGCGCGCCCATTGTAGCATGGATCGGCGCAAATGGGTATAGCCACGCGATTCGGAGGCTGGTATAATGTTGGCGGCTGGATGTGCTGGCGAACAGCGCGGGCGCTCGCGCGATGGCAGGGGCCGAGCAATTCCTTGTCCGTTTCGGGAAAGGGGCGACAATGATCAACCTGGAGACAGAGCGACTCGTTATCCGAAATCTACTCGCGGAGGATTGGCAGAGGCTCCTGGAGATAGCCATTCAGGCCGAAACCTCCGAGTATTGGGCCTATGATTACCCCTGGCCCACCACCGAGGAAGAGATCAAGCGCATCGCGAGCGATCTGGCCGGGAATGATGGCTTTATCGCGGTCTGTCTGAAATCAACCGCCGAGTTCATCGGGTTCATCTCGCTGACGCGGAACGAGCAGGCGGATGGCGTGGAATATGACCTCGGCTATCGCTTCCACGCGGCGTATCATGGCCGGGGGTACGCCACAGAGGGGTGCCGGGCGGTACTCGACTATGCTTTTGACGCGCTGGCTGCCGATCGAGTGACCAGCGGCACAGCGGAGGCGAACCTGCCGTCTCGCCGGTTGCAGCAAAGGCTGGGCTTTCGCAAGACGGGGGAAAGCGTTGTTTCGTTCCGGAACACGCCAGAAGGGGAACCCATCGAGTTTATCGGCTATTCGTTCGAGATTACCAGGGAAGAATGGCAAAAGCGCAAACGCGAGGGGTAAGGGGCGTGCGGCGCGGAGGCGCTCCAACATATAAAAAAGCCTCCTAGGGAGATGAACCACAACCCCTAGTGGTCCGATTCCCTGGAAGCTACTATATCTTGTATGGAGCGGGTGATGGGATTCGAACCCACGACATTCTGCTTGGGAAGCAGACACTCTGCCAACTGAGTTACACCCGCTTGCTATTTCTACTTGTAGTATATACAGGCCCGGCCTCTTGTCAAATCCCGTGACGCGCCGCCTTGAGAGAGACGGGCGAGGGCATGAAAAAACGCGGCATCGAGAGGGAGGCCCTCTCGATGCGCGCTTGTTTCAACCTGCAAGGGGCAAAGCAACGCCGGATTCCCTCGCAGGACTATGGCTCCACGGCAACACACGCCACCGTGGACGTGTTGTTGCTTACCAGCCCTCTGTGATGCCGGGTTCGTTCAGGCCAGCATCCAGCGAGACTCTCCTGCGAGCGCCCCCAAGCTGGCCGACAGGCAGGACCATGTGCCCGGCCATCGTGTTGAACAGCCGCGCAGCCGCGGTGTACCAGGCCAGAACTGCTGTTGCGACCAGGAGCCACCCGGCGACAACGAACCAACCGGTAGCTCCCGTCAAAGCGCCAATGGCCATCGCAGTGGCAGCCGCAGCCGCAAGGCCCCATGTGATCAGGGACGCGAGGTTGCGCCATGCGGAGGCGATTGTCGCAATCCAGGTCGCCGCTGCTATTGCTACAAAGATCATGCCAAGGGGTACGTTCGTTGTAGTCAGTGCCGCCGCGGCATCGCCGTCCAAGAACAATGTGATCGCTCCGAGGGCAAGCCAGAGCGTGCCCCACATGGTGAACGCAAAGGAGCCCAGGTGGTCACGGGCGCGGAACGCCCACATGCCTGCCAGGAACATGCCCAGGCCACCGAAAGCTAACAGGAACGGGAAGAACAGCGACCCTGCTGCCGGGGCGCCAAACCAGTTCGCCAGAAAACCCCCGACGATCCAGCTGGCGTGCCCTAGCGCAAAGAAACCCAGGATGCTGGGCGAAGCGACGGGTGATAGCGATATCCGCGTCTCTGCTCTTTCGACCTGTTCCTCAATCGGCCGCATCTCCTCGCGTGCTCTAACTTCTTCCCTTTCCGTTACTCTCACACGACCATTGCCATCTGGAGTCATTATCATTCTCCTCTCATCTAATCACCAAGACAAAACCGACCATGCTGTCCTCTGGCGCGCGACAGCCAATCGTGTTGGCAGATGAAGAGGCGTATGCCCCTGTTTGCCGTCCGGCAGATGGGCTTCACCCTGCCGGATGACTTGGAGCCGGATCGAAAGGCAAGGTCCAAGAGATGGTGGGATGGGTGACGACTCGCGCCGAGCTACATGCATGTGTGAACCTGGGATCATGTCCGACAATCAGATGGAGTGAAGGCCAACGTGGGCCGATAGCTGATGGGCAAGATGTGTGGGGATGCAAGTGGCGAATGCTAGTGAGGCGTAGCCCCGCAAAGATTGCACAGGTTTCGTATGCCACAGCGTCATCACGCCGAAGCCAAGCTCACCGTGTGTCAAGTGTCACCGGTCTGCAATATGTAGACCGGATATTCATCCATTATTCTAGCACATGTTGTTTTTCTTTTCAAGTGTCTCGCGAGAGCAAAAATACGCTTTGGGGCCAGGGGGCGGGCCGGTTGCTGTATCGCTGATAGACGTAAAGGCCAGATTTGGTCGTCTCAACAATTTGCTTGCAGATGGCTCTAAGGCGTGGTATACTGGACATGTCTTGGCTCTGCCAGACAGTCATTACCATCACGGTGAGACGGAGAAGAAAACTTGAGCTCGTACAGCAGCGTTGGTGTTTCTGCGGTGCAGGCTGGAACTCGCATATTGGATCAGACTGTTTCGTGCTTGCAAGAAATCTCTGCTTTGGCGGGGGAGACAACCCCTGATAGTGTGGAAAAGCTGATAGCCTGGATGGGTCACGAAGACCCTATTGCTCGCTCTGAGGCCGGGTTGGCCCTGGCCCGTACGGCTGCCCAACTGCGCCGAAGGGCGCGGCTCGGGTTGCACGCCTGGAATACCCAGTCTACCGAGTTGACCTTCACTGGGTTGCTGCTGCAAATGCGCCAGGCCCTCCAAGACCCCAACCCCTTGCGACGCGCCGCTGTGGCTGAATCGTTGGCCCATTGGGACCACGAAACGGTGGTCACTTTTCTCTCTCAGGCTTTGGAAGATCGCGAACCCCTCGTGCGCGTGAGCGCAGCCAGTGCCCTCGGACAGATTAAAGACGTCGCGGCTGTGCCTGCTCTGACGTCGGCCCTGTCGGACTCGTCTATGTGGGTGCGCCGGGCGGCGGCGGCAGCCCTGGGTGCTGTGGGCGCAGCTCAAGCCGTGCCAGCCCTCGAAAATGCCCTGCATGATCCTCACCAACTGGTCTGTTGTAGCGCCGTTATGGCGTTGGGGCATATCCACACGACCAAAGCGCGGGAGGCGCTGGAGCGGGCTGCCTCTAGCCCCGACGCGGCCATTCGCTGGTATGCCGTTCGCGGCCTGGGACAGATTGGCACGTCTGGTTCGTATCCCGCCTTGCAACAGCTTCTTGAGGATGATAGCGCCCTGTTTGGGCAATCCATCGCGGATATAGCTGCCGATGCGCTGGAAGCCATTGATAGGCGAGAACGAGGCGCGTTCAACCGCTTGCGCCGAACGTTCTATGCGCTACAGCGACGCGCACAGAAAAAGCGGCAGGCGAACGGCTCGCAGAATGGAAAGAATGGACAGCACTCGCTGCCCTGAACAAGAGGAACGGGCCTGGATTCAGAACCTTGCGAGTGATCTGGCCGGGCGCAAATTGACAGTGCCTGCTATTGTGCTCTTGGAGATGTGCAGGCCCGTGGCTTTTATCGGTAGCCAACTCTTGCTCCTGCTGGACCCGCTTGTGAGTCCGTGGGGCGCAACGTTTGCCCGCCGATATGCGAGCCTGCTCCAAGACCCTCAACAATTAGATACACTTTTGAAGTTGCTGGAAAACCAACGTCACGACCCTGCCGCATAAGCTTGTTAGGAGGGTAGATGCCGTCCTTCACGTTGTTAATCGACTCGCTCCTGTCGTCCTCAGTCGATATCATCGCCGTGCTGTTGCTCATTATCTTGATACCGTTGCTGATTGCGTTTACCGTCCGCGCCCGGGAGGAACGCCATTTCCCCCTCCGCTCTATTCCCGCGTATGAGACTATTCGCCGTCTCGCCAGTCAGGCGACAGAGACGGGCTACCCTATCCACGTGACGCTGGGCACCGGGCGCGTCGGCACAGAGGCCACGTCCGACTCGCTGATGGGCCTGGTCGTGTTCGATTATGTTGCCCGCAATGCGGCTATCTCGAACCAGCCGGTGCAGGCCAGCGCCGGAGACGCGACATTGCTCGCCGGGGCGCAGGGTGTCTTGCAGGCCGCCCGCTCGGAGGTGGGCTACCCGGAGCGTTACACCGGCAAGGAGGTCAGCTTTTACGGGGCGACGCCTCAAGCTTATTCCGCCGGAACGCTGTCTACCTTGCAGGACCGCCGGTATTTGGGTAATCTCTTCCTGGGCGAGTTTGGCCCGGAAGGTTTGTGGATCGCGGAAGCGGTCGCAGATCGCGGCTTTCCTCAGGTGGGCGGCGCTGCTGGCCCCGAATCGGCAGCGCTGCTCTCTGCTGCCCTCGATGACACGGTGGTCGGGGAGGATGTCTATGCTGCCGGAGCGTATCTCCATCGCCCCAGCCACCTGGGCAGCCTGGCCGCTCAGGATGTGCTGCGCGTGGTGCTTATCCTCTCGATTATCGTGGGCGTAGTCCTGGTCTCGCTGGGTTACTGGAGCTGATGTATGAGAAAAATCTTGCCTGTCGCCGTAGCCATCCTCTGCGGAATCTGGACGCTGCTCGATTTCTTTGTCAGCGAGCCATTGCTGGATACGGTGGGGATGGTTCTGGTTGAAGGGGTCACTATCCTCGCGGCCTTTGCCCTCTTGCTGGGTATCCTGAATATTCTCGCCAACCATGCGCGGCGGCTGGTGAGCGGCGAGCGCCATCGAGCGCTCAGTCTGGTGTTGATTCTCGCCCTGCTGGGAACCCTGGCGGTGGGCGTGCTGCTGCCCAATTCCACCACCTTTGCCTGGCTTTTCAATTACTTGTACTTTCCCCTCCAATCCACGATGGCCGCGCTGCTGGCCTTTTTTGTTGTCAGCGCCGTCTACCGGGCTTTTCGACTGAAAAACGCGCAGGCGTTTATCCTGCTGGCGACCAGCCTGATCATGTTCTTTATCCAGTTGCCCTTTAGCGCCGCCCTTATCCCCGGCCTGTCCCTCGTGCGGGATTGGCTCATGGCCGTGCCCATCACGGCGGGGGTGCGGGGCATTTTGCTGGGGGCTGCTCTTGGCACCATCGCCACTTCATTGCGTGTCCTGATCGGCGTAGACCGTCCGTATGCCCAGGCCCCGGCGGCCAGGGCTGCTGCGCCCAGGGCGGGAGTGCGAGCGCATGATAGTATGTCCTAATTGCGGCCAAAAGAACCCCGAAGACGCCGAGACCTGTCAGTATTGCGATAGATCGCTGGCCTCTTTCGAGTATCGGGTTTGTTCCGTCTGCGGGGCCACCAACCCCGCCGCTAACGCTTTTTGCCATCGCTGCCTTAGCGCGCTGATCCCCGATGCGGCGGATGTGGGCGAGCCGGAGGAACCGCCGGAGCCGCCTGCTCCGGTGAGGGTGGCCCCCCCGCCGGACGAACCCCCTGCTCAGCCGCGGAGCCAGATTGATGATGAATTGCGTTGGCTCGTGGAGGATCGGGAAGATGCGCCCCCGCCCGCTCCGGCTGTCGAGCCAGAGGAGCCGGTGCAAGTATTGGGACTTCCTGAGGCCGCGCCAGAAGAGCCTGTGCAGGCGGAAGAGCCACCTGAGGCCGCGTCCGTGCGCGAGGAGCAGGCCGAGCCGGAGGAGCAACACGTGCCGCCGCCGATGGGCCTGCCAGAGTGGCCGCCGATGGCGGGTGAGCAGGTCGCGCAGCCAGCGGTCATCGAACCGGAAGCCGACCAGCCGTCGGAGCCAGAGCAGGAACAGGAACAGCCTTTATTGCCAGAGGCTACGGTGGATGTGCTGGCCGATCTGGACAACCTGCTCCCGATGGCACCGGCGATTGCTACGGCCCACCGCGTCGAGTCCACTGATCACGCGGCACCTAACGAGATTGATCGGTATGACGCCGGGCTGTTCCACCAGATTGCCACCGAACGCGCCCCGTTGCGCGAGGCTTCCCAGGAGATACTGCCGCCCCGCCCGCCCGCGCTGCCCGCCGTCGGGCGCGTGTTGCTAAACCTGATGGTGCTGATGGCCGCGTTGGTGCCGTTCTTTACCGGCGGCTGGATTACCCCCTGGGTGCAGCCGCAAGGGTCGGTGATTGCCCTGGCCCGGCTGATCCAAGACTTGCCCGCGGACACCACCGTGATGCTTTCGTTCGACTATGACCCGGCCTATGCCGGGGAGTTGGACCCCCTGGCGCGCGCGGTGATCCGCCATCTGGCGGCGCGGTCTGTGCGCTCGGTGGTGATGAGCACCAACCCGGCGGGCGTGGGGGTGGCGTCGCAGATTTATACCGAGGTGGCCGCCGATTCGCCCGCCTACGCGGAATATGGCGAGAACTATGCCATTCTGGGCTATTTGCCGGGCGTGGAGGCTGGTTTGCGTACCCTGAACAACACGCTCGCCAATGCCTTCCGAACCGACGCCGTCGCGCGCGCCCCCCTGAGCGAGTTGCCCGCCACCAGGGGGCTGGCTACGCTGCGCGATGTGGACCATATCATCATCCTCTCGGATAATCCGCAGTCGGTCAGGCGATGGATCGAGCAAGTCAGAACCCGCAATGGGGTCTCGCTGCACGCGCTGGTCACGGCGAGGGCAGAGCCGATTCTGGTGCCCTATCAGCAGTCGGGCCAGTTGCAGACGCTGATCGGCGGGTTCCAGGCTGCCGAGTACGAGCTGGTAGCCGGTGTGCGGCCAACCGCTCTGAATCTGGCGGATGCGTATGCCGCCTTGTTTGTCGTTCTGGTCGCCGTCGCCATCGCCACCAACGTGGCGCATGTTCTGGGCAAGCGACAGAGCCGCAAGCTGGCCCGCTAATGCGTGGCGGTTTCGCCTGCTCGATGGTTTTGCTGTTCCGATTGCGTTTCACCGTATGCTGAACGGGAGAAGCTATGCAGGACGTTCTGGTGACTATATTCAATCAGCTTCCCGCCGGATTTGCCGACGTCGTTGGCATCTGGGTGGCGGCCCTGCTCACGCTGGCCGTGCTCAGCTACATTTTCGGGAACAACCCGGTGTTTCGCCTGGCGCAATACCTGTTTGTGGGGGTGGCTGCCGGGTATGCCGGGGCGCTGGCCTGGACGCAAGTGCTTTGGCCGCGCCTGCTGTTGCTGCGGGCTGACCCGGAAACCTACTGGCCGCTGGGCATCTTTTTCCTGCTGGGCATCCTGCTGCTGGCGCGAGGGGCGCGGCCCATTACCGCTTTGGCGGACCTGCCGCTGGGCGTGCTGTTCGGGGTAGGGGCGGCCCTGGCTCTGGGCGGGGCGCTCACCGGCACGCTGGTTCCGCAAGTGCAGGCGACGATCAAGCCGGTGAACCCCTCGCTATATGGCGGCGGCCTGGCGGGGTGGGCGCTGGCCATCGACGCGGCCCTGGTCATCCTGGGGACGGTGGCCGTTTTCAGCGCGTTTCACTATTCGGCCAGCAGCCGGGGATTCCTGAGCGGCGTGAGGAGTGCCGTTCGGCAGGGCGCGGGCAGCGTGGGGCGGGGGCTGATCGCTGTGACTTTTGGCGCGCTGCTGGCGGGCGCGTTCCTGTCTTTCTTTGCCATCCTGTCCAGCCGGATCGCCTTTTTAGTGTCCGACTGGCTGCCACTGCTTGGGCAATTGGGTTTATAGCATATGAGCGACAAGAGAGCGTTGCAAAGTATCATCGCTGCCGATATTGGCAGCACCCTGACCCATGTGTCCCTGCTCGAACTTGTGGAGGGAACCTATCGGTTCGTCGCGCACGCCGAAACCCCCAGCACCATCACCGAGCCTGACATGGACCTGATGGTCGGCCTCGTTCGGGCAATCAAGCGGCTGGAGTATATCACTCAGCGCGCTTTTTTGGACGAGGCGGGCGAACTCATCCAGCCGGTGCAGGCGATGGGCGACGGCGTAGATGCTTTTGTGGCGACCTCTAGCGCCGCGCCTCCGCTGCGCTGCATTCTCGTTGGGCTGACCAACGACCTGAGCATCGAGAGCGCCCGCCGGGGTTGTGCGGCGGCGAATGTGCTGGTGACCGATACGGTTATCCTGGACAGGGGCACCCGCCGCTGGGACAACCGCACATTAAACAGGCTGCACGCCGCTCCCCCCGACCTGCTGCTACTGGTGGGAGGGGTGGACAATGGCCCCGTTGCGCCGTTGGAGAACGCCGCGCACGTGCTATCCGCCGTCTATGAGGCGTTGCGACGCGAGCGGCGGCCCGTGGTGATCTTTGCGGGCAACCAGGAGGCGCGTCGCCCCGTATCGGATATCATGTCCCCGGCGTTCGATTTTCGGGTGGTGGACAATGTGCGGCCCACGGTGCGTACCGAGAGCCTGGCGGAGCTACAGCGCGAGCTGGCCGACGTCTATGAACGGGTCAAGCTGGCGACGTTGCCCGGCTTTCGCCTGTTGCGCCGTTGGTGCACGGCTCCCGTGCGCTCTACGGCGGAGGCTTTTGGCAATATGCTGCGCTATTTCGCCCGCCGGAACGAGCTGGCGCAGGGCGTGCTGGGTGTGGACGCTGGCGGGATGACGACGTATGTGGGCGCGGCCTGTGGTGAGCAGTACCACTGGGCCGTGACCGCCGAGTCGGGCAGCAGCTATGGCACGCAGCGCGTGCTCGAGTTGGCCGGGGCGGATCGTGTGCGGCGGTGGTTGCCCATGTCTCTGACCAACGATGAGACCGTTACCCGGCTGGAGAATGTGCAATTGCGCCCCCGTGGCATTCCCCAGACGATGGATGACTTGTTACTCACGCACGCCGTCTTGCGCGAGGCGGTGTCTACGTCTATCCAGACTATGCGGCACTCGTGGGAGCTTCCGGGGGTAGACCACGAGGGGGAAACGCTGCCCGCGTTCGACGTAATCGCTGCGCGGGGCGGCTCTATCGTGCATACCCCGGAAGATGGCATGATGGTGCTGACCGTGTTGGATGCCCTGCAACCGACGGGCCTGACCCGCCTGGTGGTGGATTGGGCGTCGCTGTGGCCGCAACTGGGGGCCATCGCTGGAATCGCGCCGTTGGTGGCCGCGCAGGTCTTGGAGCGGGACAGTTTTCGCGAGTTGGGGACGGTGATCTCGCCGGTGGGTGTGGCCCGTGATGGCGACAGGGCGCTCGACCTCAAGATTATCCCGGAGCATGGCAAGGTGATAGAGGCCCGAATCCCGGCCGGAACGGTACAATGTTTCCCGCTACCCTTGGAAGATCACGCGGTTGTCGAGGTGCGGCCCAGCCGCGATTTTGACATTGGCCTGGGGCGCAAAGGTATGGGCGGCAGGGCCAAGGTGCGGGGCGGCAGCCTGGGCATTATCGTGGATACACGCGGGCGTCCGTTGGCCTTGCCACAGAACGAGCGGCAAAGAATGATCAAGATTCAACAATGGTTGGGGAATCTGGTGGGCGATGTCGATTGGACATCTTGAGGCGCGTTTTTCCTCATTAACGCAACTGATCAGACACCGGCTCTTGCCGCAGCCCGGCGAGGTGTTGGTGCACGTGGGCGACACGGTGCAGGCGGACGATGTCGTGGCCCAGTCGCACCTGGAGGGACAGCTCTATAACCTGGACGCCGCCGGGATGCTGGGGTTGAGCGTGCGCTCGCTCAAGCGGCATCTGCGCGTGGCGGTGGGCGACGAGGTGCAAGAGGGGGCTGCGCTGGTCAGCGTGGGGTGGCCTGGCTTGTTCAGGCGTCAGGTGCAGGCCCCGTTCAACGGCGTTATCCAGGCCATCACCGAAGGTCACATCTTTATACGGCGGGAGCCGCAGGTGTATCGGCTGCGGGCCTATGTGCCGGGGGAGGTCGTCGAGCGATATCCTCACCACGGCGTGGCGATTCGCACCCCTGGGGCGTTCGTGCGGGGCATTTGGGGCAGCGGCCCTGAGCAACAGGGTGTGCTGATGGTCATGGTGGGCGGCGCTGCTGAACCGCTGACATGGGACCGCGTTAGCCTGCACTATCGGGGTGGGATTCTGGTGGGCGGCACGCTGGACGACTCGCGTGTGCTCTATCGGGCGCACCGCTTTCGCCTGCGTGGGTTGATCGTGGGGAGTATCGCCCCCGCCTTGCGGCCACTGTGCCAGCAGTTGAACCTGCCGGTGGTCGTTACCGAGGGAATGGGCAACGTCCCGATGGCCGACCCTATTTTCGACCTGCTGCTGTCGTGTCATGGCCGCCCGGCTATTCTGTCGGGCACAGACCGCAACGGGCACAGCGGCCCCGAGGTGATTATCCCCCTGCCGGACAAGGTGGACGCGGCGTCTACCGCGCTGATGGTGGTGCGCCCCATTGAGGTGGGCACGCTGGTACGGCTGACGCGGCCCCCGTATATGGGGGTGATCGCCAGGGTTGCCGCGTTGCCCCCTATGCCGCAAAAGACGGCGCTGGGCACACGGGCCGAGGGCGCGGAGGTTCGCCTGCCTGATGGCCGCAAAGAGTTTGTGCCGTTCGTCAACATGGAGCTATTCGAGTAGACCAGCTCCGAGAAGGCACGCAAAAGACCTGGAATCGCGAGCTATTGGGCGCCCATTGCCTGACCCTTCGCTGCCTTGGGGCACAAGTGTGCGTCAGGGCAGCTTGCCTCGTTTGTCGATAATCCACTCACCGAAACGCCACTTCTTGCAGTAAGGGAGGTAGCCCGGATGATCAATGGGGATGTGAACGGCTCGGCCAATTCCGCGCGCTTGTCGCGGGAGGCATTGCTTGACCGCGCGCGGGGGTGCGCCGTGGGCGCGGCGGTGGGGGATGCGCTGGGGATGCCGCTAGAGTTCGGCCCGGCCCGGCGGGGGCGCTACCAGGTGCGCGCTATGCAGGCGGGGCGGTTGCCTGCTGGCGCTTTTACCGACGATACCGAGATGGCTCTGGCGCTGGCCGAAAGCCTGATTGCGCGGGATGATCTGGACACGGACGATGTTCTACGGCGGTTCGTGGACTGGTACAGGCGCAGCCCGGCTGATGTAGGCAATCAACTATCGCTGGTGCTGTCCTCGGTGCGGGCGGGCAGGCCACGCGCGGAAATCGTGCGGCAACTGGCGGGGCGACAGGGAAACGGCTCTGTGATGCGCTGCTATCCCGTCGCCTTGCGTTTTTGCGTATCGCTGCCGCGCTGCCTGCAAGCGAGCATTGAGCAAAGCGACATCACCCACCCCGACCCGCTGTGTGGGGCGGCCTGCGCCCTGGTGAACGCTGTGATCTGGCACGGGCTGCGTGGTGCCGACGCCGCCACTGCTGTGGAGCGGGCGCTGGAGGCTGTCGAGTTGCCCGATGCTCTGCGGCGGACGGTGGAGCAGGCGCCAGGCCGCTCGGCGGACGAGCTACAGAACACGGGATGGGCGCTGCACGCGGTGGAGAGCGCCGTGTGGGGCCTGCTGACAACCGACTCTTTTGCCGAGTGCGTCATTCAGGTGGCGAACCTGGGGAACGATGCAGACACGAGCGCCTGCGTCGTTGGGGCGATGGCTGGGGCGGTCTATGGCCTGGACGCTATTCCGCTGGATTGGCGCGAGGCGTTGCACGGGCGTTGGCCCATCCATTCGGAACGCGTCTGGCGGGTGGCGGATTTCGTCGCGCTGGCTGACGCGCTGGTGGGCAGAGGGGGCGAATAGCGCGGGAGGCGGCGCCTTGGTAGGCGCTGAAAGCCCGCTTCTATCACTCCTGGACAGGAGACAATACAATGGACGAACGTATCATTCGGATGAAGCTGGAGCAGATTCGCGCCCGCACGGTGCGCCAGCGGTGGCCTGTGCGCGGTTGGGAGGCTCGCCTGGCCGAGCACCTGGCCCCTGGCGAATACAGCTATTTGGGGGATTGGGAGCCGCTGCCTGACGGGGATAGCCTGTGGCCTGCGGGCAAGACGCTATTCTTGCGTGGTCACGCCGTCGCGCCGGACGTCCCCGCCGAGGACTTGTACCTGGCATTTGACGCGGACGGGCTGGAGGGGCTGCTGTCGGTGGATGGGCGCCCCTATGCGGGGGTTGACCCGCAACATCTGCGCGTGGTGATGCCGCGCACCGGCCCGCTGGACCTGTCCATCGAGTGCATGTGCCTGGGGGCCAGCCTGTCACACGCCGAGTTGCGCCGGGAAAAGGCCCGCCTGCGGGAAATCGCCTTCGTGTGGGTGGATCGGGCGGTAGAGGCCGCGGGCTATGACCTGTGGCTCGCCTGGGAAGCCGCCAAGTTCGCTTCCGACGAGCGCCGCAAAGCGTTGCTGGAAGCCGCGCTGGAAGAGGCTTTATTGATTACTGACCTGACCGCGCCTGATGAGACCTTTCGCCAGCAGATGGACGAGGCGCGCCAACGTCTGGCCGCTCGCGTGGAGGCCATCGCCCCCGACCCGGAGGCGGGGCGCATCTTTCTCACCGGCCACACCCACATCGACACCGCCTGGCTCTGGCCCCTGCGTGAGACGATCCGCAAGTGCGGGCGCACGTTTGCCACCGCCTGCCGCCTGATGGAACGCTACCCCGAGTTTACTTTTTCGTGCAGCCAGGCCCAGTTGTACGCCTACACCAAGCGCCATTATCCCGACCTCTATGCCGAGATCAAAAAGTGGGTGGCTACTGGCCGCTGGGAATGCACCGGCGCTATGTGGGTCGAGTCGGACTGCAACGTCCCCTCGGGCGAGGCGCTCATTCGGCAGATGCTCCACGGCGTGCGCTTTTTCCAGCAGGAATTTGGGCGGCGTCCGCGCACCTGTTGGCTGCCCGATGTGTTCGGCTATCCCGCCTCGATGCCGCAAATTCTCAAGGGCTGCGGCGTCGAGCAGTTCCTGACCAACAAGCTGCACTGGCAGGCCCGCAACCCCTTCCCCATGCACCTGTTCTGGTGGGAGGGGATCGACGGCACGCGCCTGCTGGCCCATATCGCCAAACTACATGCCTATTACAACGGCTGGCCCAACCCGGAGCAGTTGCGCTTTGCCTGGGAGAATTACAAGCAAAAGGCGGCCTATCCCGAGATGCTCTTTACCTACGGCTTTGGGGATGGCGGCGGCGGCGTGACGGAAGAGATGCAAGAATTCGCCCGGCGAGTGGCGGCTTATCCTGGTCTGCCCGCTACCGTCCAGGGGCCGGAGGAGGAATATTTCGCGCGGGTGCGCGCTGCGGCGCCCGACCTGCCCCGCTGGGTGGGCGAGCTATACCTGGAGACGCATCGCGGCACGTATACCACCCAGAGCGAGGCCAAGCGAGCCAACCGCAAGAGCGAATTGCTGTTGCGCGACACCGAGCTTTTGGGCGTGCTTGCCAACGACGCGGGGGCGGGCCTCGACCTGCAACCCCTGCGCGCCGCGTGGGAGAACCTGCTGCTGTTGCAGTTCCACGATATCTTGCCCGGTAGTTCCATCGGCGAGGTGTACCGCGAGGCGGCCCAGGATTATGCCTGCCTGACCGCCACCGTTACGAGTGTGCGCGACGCGGCGCTGGACGCGCTGGCGACGCGGTTGGCCGGAGCGGGGCAACTGCTGGTGTGCAATACCCTCTCTTGGGAGCGAAGTGATCTGGTGCAGGCCACCGTCTCGGCGGCTGACGGGCCGCTGGTTGCAGTGGACGGCGACGGGCAGTCTTACCCCGTGCAGGTGGTGAAGCGGCGCGGCGATCAGGCCGATGTGGTATTTTGCCCGGCTGCTGTCCCGCCGATGGGGTATGCCACGCTGACGCTGCGCCCTGCGGAGGGGCAACCGGCGGAAAGCAGCCTGCGCGTCGAGCCGTATCGTCTGGAAAATCGCTTTTTCCTGCTGGAGTTGGCCGAGGATGGCACCATCGCCCGCCTGTGGGACAAGGGGGCCGAGCGGGAGGTGCTGGCCGAGGGCGAGCGGGGGAACGTGCTGCACCTGTACCAGGATGGGCCAGAGCGTGAGGCAGCCTGGAATGTACACGCGACCTTTGAGAAGCGGGAATATGAATGGGAGCCGGGCGTAACGGTGGAGGTGATCGAGCGCGGGCCGGTGCGCGGGGGCGTGCGGATTGTTCGCCGCTACCGCGACAGCCGCATTGAGCAAGACTTGATGCTGTACGATAGCGTGCCGCGCATTGATTTCGTGACCCGCGCCGATTGGCAGGCCCGGCAGGTGATGCTCAAGGCGGCGTTCCCCGTGCGCGTGCGCTCGCCTCGCGCCACGTTCGAGATCCAGTTCGGCGCGGTGGAGCGCGCCACGCATCGCAATACTTCGTGGGAGCAGGAAAAGTTTGAGGTGTGTGCCCACCGCTGGGCCGATCTGTCCGAGGCGGGGTATGGCGTGAGCCTGCTGAACGATTCGCGCTATGGCTATGATGTGCATGATAACGTGCTGCGCCTGACGCTGCTGCGCGGCCCGGAATGGCCCGACCCCGACGCGGATCGCGGCTACCACGAGTTCACCTACTCGCTGCTGCCCCATCTGGGGGATTGGGTGGCGGGCGAGACGGTGCGCCGGGGCTGGGAGTTGAACGTGCCGATGCTGGCGCGCGCGGTTGCGGCAGGACAGGCGAGTGGCGCAGCGCGAGCAGCCTTTTTCCAGGTGAGCGGCCCGGCCATTCTGGATACAGTCAAGCCCGCCGAGGATGGAAATGGCTGGATTCTGCGGCTGTATGAACCGCATGGCGGGCGCGGGACGGTGCAGGTGCAGGGGCCGCGCGCTTTTGCGCGGGTCACGCGCACAAACCTCATAGAAGAGGGGCAGGAGCAGTTGGCGGCCAACGCCGACAGGGTGACGCTGCCCATCGGCCCGTTCGAGATCGTGACGCTGCGGGTGAACATGGCGTAACGCGCCCACCTCCCCTTGGGGGGGAATTGGACCGCCGCCATCCTTGGCGGCTTACAATGATGCCGGCTGGAAGCCGGCGGTCCGCACACGCTCCTCGCCCTTGGGGATTCAGAGGCGGACAGGTAGCCGCGCCTTGCAGGCGCGCAAGCCCGCGCCAGAATGGCGCGCCTACTTTGGAGAGGGGAGGCGGCGCGCTAGTGTAATAGCGCCCCTGCTTGCTCAACATAAAACCGCCCCGTGGCAAATATCCACGGGGCGGTTTGCTATGGTGCGCGTTCAGGCCACGGGCCGAATGCACGACGCCTTTTTCGGGAACAGGATATTGAGCAGCGTGTGCGCCTCGTCGTTGCCCTGCGAGCAATCGGGGAAGGCGTATTGCAGTTCCTCGACGCTCCGATAGCCGAACAAGAGTTGCAGGAACGTCATATTTGGGAAGCGGACCGCGCCCCATTCGTCGGGCGTGGGGTTCCACGGCTCCACGGCAGCCAGCCGCCCCTGCTCAAAGACGCACTTGAGGCCGCTGCGGTAGAAGCCAAAGGTTAGTTCGCCGGTGTGGCCCACCATCGTCGAGGCGGCCAGTCGCTGCTCCAACACGGGCGCGATCAGCCGCAAAAAGCCGGGGATATCAGCCAGGCGAATGTACCACGCATACGGGGAATGGTAGCGCGGCAAACGGCTCTCCACCAACGGGTAGACCGGGTGCTCGCTGCCCAGCCAAAAGCCGACGCTCGTGAAAGGCTTGTCGTCGCGCCGGGCATATTCCTCGCCGGTGGCCTTTAGGTAGCGCAAGATGCAGGGCGTGACGGCTGCCCACGACACGCCTTGCTTGATCTCGTAATCGGTTATGCCCAGCGTGTTGTGCCCCATAAAATTAAAGTGCGCCAGCACGCCGACAGGCTCCCCTGCCGCCGTCTCGATGACGCGGTAGACTCGGGCCTGTATGCTCTGATCGCTTCGCCCGGTCAGGTCGTACCGCCAGATGGCCTCGTCGCGCACGCAGCTCAACAGCGAGCGCCTGGCTGCCTCGTCATAGACCTCTGCGAACAGCGGGATATCGGCGACAGTCGCCGGGCGCAGGCGGTATGGCTCTGTCTCCCCTTCTTTCAGCGCGGGGATGTCGTCTTTGAGGCCGGTGCGCCCGCCGCCCAGGTTGACGCACATCTCGTAGCCAAACTGCCGGTAGAAGAAGGGGATGCCGGTGATGGATTGGAGCAGGTGGCCGCGCTCGGCGCTCCACTGATGGACCACCTCGAACTGCGCCCGCACCAGCCCACGCGCCCGGTATCCGTCTCGCGTGCCGACCAATTCGGGTTGCCCTACGCCAAAGGGAATGCCCTCATAGGTCCAGGTCTGGGAGATCAGGCAGAGCGAGGAAACGATCTGGCCGGTGGTCGTGTCCTCCACGATAGTGAAGTTGTCCGGGCCAACGGTGGGGTGTGATCCGGCAACCAGATCGCGCACCCAGGCCCCCACGCGGAGGTCCGGGCGATTCTCTCGCCGGTTGCCGTGAATCTCGGCGTTGAACGTAGCCAGCGCGTCGGCGTCCTCTGGCGTAGAGCGCCGCAGTACGATGCCATCCCCCAGGTCGCGCAGAATGGGGTTGTTCATGGTAGTTCACCTCTTGCAGATGTGGGCATAGCGCAGGCACATCCCGCGCAACCCGACGATTGTAGGGGCGAGCGGATGGGCTGTCAAACACGCTATGGGCATCAGCCGCCGTGCGCGAGCGCGGTGAGGGCATACAGCCGCGCTCGCTGGGCCTGCACGCGCAGGCGCAACGGCTGGCCGATGGGCGGCGTGACCTGCCCAGCCCCGCGCCAGCGCACGGGGAGCGCCGTGCCGTCGCCAGTGATGGGCGCACAGTCGTCCAGCGTATAGCCGGGGATCGGCTGGGCGTCAATGTCCAGCAATTCCACGCGCACCCATCCGCCGGGGGTCGTGGCCGCGTTCACCCGGATGTCGGCGGAGGGCAGGAGCGCGCTGGTGGTCAGCAGGCTGGCTGGCGCTTCCCCGGCATGCAGGCCCACAAAGCGGTCTGGTTTGATCGTTGCCAGCCCCAACCCGGCGCGCTGTGGCTCTAGCTCCCAGTGGCGCTGGTGGCGCATGGTCGTGCCCATATAGTAATAGCGGATTTCATCTTCCAGCAGCACGGGCGCGGAGGCGCATTGCAGGTTGCCGCAGTCCCAGTCCTCCGGGCCGCCGTGGGGAATAAAGGGCGTCCCCTGGGCGGCGCGGTGCCAGGCATAGCCAGAGCGGGCGTAGGTCAGTTCGGCGTCCTGGTAGCCCTTTGCCTTGTGGCGGTCCGTGTCGTCCGCGTCTGTGTGATATATCCAGAGCGTGCCCAATTCAAGATCGCCATAGGCCGTTGCGCCCATGCCGTAGAATTGCACCTGCGGCGGGTCGCCTGCGTCTGGCTCCAGGACCATGCGCGGCTCGCCCGACCAGTGCACGAAATCCCACGACTCGCTGCGAAAGACACGTCGCCCATAGCCGGACACCCGATGATAGATGACATAACGCCCGTCGGGGGCGCGCAGGAACCCCATTGGGCAGTCGGGGTCGGTGGTGAGGATCGGGTGACGCTTGACGGGCTGCCAGTGGATGCCGTCGGCGGAGTGAAACGCGCTGATGCAGCCCGAGGGGTCAGTGCCCGCCACCAGCTTGTAGCGCCAGTCCTCGCGGGGGTCGGCGGCGTCATAGATCACCGCCGGGCCGTGGGGGTTGTTGGCGAGCAGGATGTTGGTGCGCTCGCCTTGATGCCGGAAAAAGTCGAACAGGGGCCGCCGCCAGTGCAGGCCGTCCTTGCTCTCGGCGTAGGCCAGCCGAAGGTCAAAGGGCGGGTGTATGCACGAATACCACATCTGGAAGGGGCGCCCCGGAGCCTTGAGCACGCTGCCGTAAAGCTGCATGTTGCCGTACTCCCAAGGGGCGTCGGCGACAAAGAGCGGGTTATCTGGGTGCTTGGTCGGCTGTTCCAGCCGCCGGGTGAAACCGGAGAGGGTTTCCACGTTGCGATAGTCCAGGAACAAGAATTTGAGCATATAGCCTCCTTTGAGAGCCTCAACCCCTGGCCATGATCTATGGGTGACTGTCTCGCCTCTACACAAACTCGACGCCGTACAGCGTCGCCTGGCGCATCTGGAAGCGCAGCACGATGGGCGCGCCGTTGTGGTTCAGCGACTCTTCGCCGCCCCAGGTGACGGGCAGCGACAGGCCATCGCCTACCAGCGGGTCGCAGTCGGCAAATGTGCGGCCCGGCAAATCGACCCCGTCCAGGCGTCGCACCTCCACGCGAATATACCCCGCAGGCCGGATGGTTGCGTTGATGCGGATGGAACCTCCCGGCGGCACCAGCCCCACCGTGGCAAAACTCCCCTCGTTGCGACATTCCAGCGCCACCAGCCGCCCCTTGGGCCAGGTCGCATAGCCCTGGCAGTCGGGCACGCCCGGAAACAGACCGGTGCGCTTGCTCAGGTCACGGCCCGGGTATTTGTGCGGAATGGGCCAGCCGTGATAGGCGATGCCCCACCGCTCTCCCGGCAGTTCCACCAGGTTGGGCGAGCAGACCACATATGCCCCGTCGGGCGTGCCGGGGGTTCCCCGCTCGACCACCGGGCCGCCCGGCACCCGGGACCAGGTCCAACCGTCGGCGCTGGAGAACAGGTAGCAGTCTCCCTCGTCGGACTCCAGCTCCCACCGCCAGGGGAACAGCACATGCTGGTCGGGGCAATCGGGGAGGGTCGTCTTGCAGTTGGTGTACCACAGGTGACTGGGGGCCATGTCCGCCCCCGGCGTGACTGCCAGCTCTGGGCGGGTGAAATGGCGGAAATCGCGGCTCACCGCCCGCCCAATGGAGCGCCGCCCTGCCGCAATCCAGGAATCGGGGAACTGGGCGGCATACCCCTCGGCCTGGGCGTTCACCTGCCAGGTACGCACATACGCCACGTATAGCTGGCTGTCCACATCGTAATAACAGGTGTTCTGCGTGTCGCAATGATCTATCAGCAGCGGCTCGGGCAGGTTGTGCCAATGGATGCCGTCGGGCGAGACGGCGCCGAACAGAGCGCCCACCAGCCGAAAGCCGCCCATCGGCTGCCGCCGCGCCGTCGAGTTGATCTCGCCCGGATATTTGCGCTCGAATGCGTCCCATTCCTCGTCGCTGATGGTCCCCAGGTAGACCATCTTGTAGCGTTCGTCCTGCGAGGTGGGGTCCACAAAGACACAGCCGCCATGCCAGCCGCGCAGCGAGCCGTTCAGGTCGTTACGCAGCACGATGTTGTTGTCGCGGTTGCCTGCGTACTCGAACAGCCCCAACGATGGCCGCTCCCAGTGGAAACCGTCCGCCGATTCGGCATAGGCCACGTGGACGTTGTTGCCGTGCAGCTGATATTGCTTGGTAGAAAAGGGTTCCGGGTCGGGGCAGGGAGGCACGCCATACCACGCCCGATAGCGCCCGCCGTCATAGATCACCGTGAACTGCTGTCCCAGGGGTTTGCCCTCCATCGGGACGCGCTGCCCCTTTTGGGCCACCAGCCGGATGCCGGTGGGGATGTCGTGGGGGGTGTAGCGGGCGGGGCGTGGCCCGTCGCTGGAATAGAGGGCCGCGGCAATCGGGTCGGTGGCCTCGCCTGCGGGGGCAGTCTCGCGCTGGTAAGAGAAGCCGCCTTGCCGCACATACTTCCAACTGGTGAAATAGATCACCTTGCCCTTGAGGAGCACAGGCTCGCCGTATAGCTGCATGTCGGTCATAGAAATGCGCCTCCGTGTGACTGGTCCCAGCTTCCACCGTCGCCAGTGTGATTAGACGGGCAGGGGCGCCAGTTGGCCGTGGTGGTGCAGGGTATGCGTGATGGCTGATGCGGGTATGCTGGCCCGTGCGATGCAGGTACATGGGCTGGGGATAGTGTAGCATTGCTTGGGCTGTTCGGCAATGGCAAATGAGGGGGCCGGGCTGTGGCGCTTCCGGTTGGTTGACCGGCCCGGCGACTGACGCTACTATGGTGGCGGTGGATGTTTCAATGCACACTATCAGGAGGCTCTGCTCATGGCTGGTTCCATCCGAATTGAGTATCGCGCACCCGTGAATGCCCTCACCGCCAAGACCGTGGAGTTGTTGGCTCGCCGCGTCCGCGAGCGCAGCGGCGTGCCTGTGGTGCAGCAAGGCGTGGCGGAGCTAGGCGTGGCGCTGGACATTGCGCCCGGCATCGGCGCGGAGGGCTTTCGCATCGAGTCGGAGGGCGACATGCTCCGCATTGTGGGGAATGACCCGCGCGGCCTGCTGTATGGCGTGGGCAAGTTCCTGCGCGATGCGCGCTATGCCGAGGGGGATTTTGCGCCCGGCCCCTGGCGCGGCACGTCTGTGCCCTCTAATCCCGTGCGTGGGATGTATTTCGCCACCCATTTTCACAACTTTTACCATGACGCGCCCCTGGTCGAGGTCGAGCGGTATGTGGAAGAGCTGGCGCTGTGGGGCTGCAACGCGCTGAGTGTCTGGTTCGACATGCACCACTTTACCGGCATCGCCGACCCACGCGCCCAGGAGATGATTGCCCGGCTGCACGCCATTCTGCGGGCGGCCAATGCCGTGGGGATGGGCGCTGCGCTGACGACGCTGGCGAACGAGGCGTATGCCAATAGCCCGGTGGAGTTGCGGGCCGTGCCGAACCGGGCGCACTATCACGTGGAACTGTGCCCCAACCAGCCGGGGGCTGTGGAGTTGATGCTGCGCTGGCGACAAGAGATGCTGGACGCCTTCAGCGACCTGGATATTCGCTACCTGTGGATCTGGCCCTACGATCAGGGGGGCTGCCTGTGCGAGCGGTGCGCGCCGTGGGGGGCCAACGGCTTTATCAAGATGGCCGAGCCAGTCGCCAGGTTGGTGCGCGCTACGCTGCCGAACGCTGCGACGGTGCTGTCTACCTGGTGGTTCGACTATGACACGACGG
Organism: Chloroflexota bacterium; assembly: GCA_012515695.1. Lineage (GTDB taxonomy): Bacteria > Chloroflexota > Anaerolineae > UBA1429 > UBA1429 > JAAYXX01. The sequence goes on along the minus strand of JAAYXX010000098.1, from coordinate 1,450 downwards.
GCGAATATGAGGGGCTGTGGCGCCTGTTGGCGTCGCGGCCCGACTGGGTGGATTACCTGATGGTGGACGCCCACGGCGATTTCCCGCGCTACCCGTTGGAGCATGGCGCGCCCGCCGGTATCCCGATCCTCAACTTTCCGGAGATCAGCATGTACGCCATGTATCCCTGGGGCGGGTTTGGAGCCAACCCCTTGCCGCTGACCTTGCAGGCGCGCTGGGATGCGTCGCGGCATCTGTTGTCGGGCGGGTTCCCCTATTCCGAGGGGATTTATGAGGACATGAACAAGGCCATCTTTTTCCAGTTCTACTGGGATCCGCAGCGGCCTGCGCTGGAGACTGTGCGCGAGTATGCGGCGTATGAATATGACCACGCCGTGGCCGACGAGGTGGTGAGCGTGGTGGAGCGGCTGGAGCAGAACCATCAACACGGCCTTGGCGCGACGCAAGGCGAAGAGGCGCTGGATTGGGCGGCCACCCCGGTATACGATCTGCCCAGGGTAAGGGCGGCGGCTGCCAATGCAGAGGCGAACCTGGCGGCGTTGCAGGGCGTGGCGGACAGGCTCACCCCGGCGGCGCGCAATGCCTGGCGCTGGCGCGTCCTGTGGCTGCGGGCCGCGCTGGACGCCGAAATCCAGGCATCCGGGGGGCGCTCTACCGCCCGCACGGAGGAATATCTGCGCGAGTTGGTCGGCCTGTACTACGCTGAGCAGGCCGAGGCGGCGGTGCGTCCGCCGGACAGGGCTTTTTTGGCCCAACGAGCCAGGCAATAGCGGCTGGCGATTCGCAACCCCGCCGGGGCTGGCGCTTCTCACAAGGCGTCGGCCCCGGCTTGTTTCCCCATCTGTCCAACTCTCCCCACAGCAACTGTTCAACTCTCCCTACATACATTGGCTCGCCTGCATGATAAACTAGCGGTAGTTCCTTGAAAAAAGAAGAGCGCTTGTTGAAAAAAGGGGCAGATCAATAGCAGGCATTCGGGAGTGTCCCCTTTTACCGTGGTCAGGCAATAGGTTGTAGGATGTTTTGCTTCTATACAACTTCCAAGGAGGAGTCAGAATGGATATCCTGAGAGTATCGTCAAGCTCTAGATCAAGGGCCCTGGCGGGCGCCATCGCCGGGGTGGTGCGCGAGCAAGGGCGCGTCGAGCTTCAGGCCATCGGCGCAGCCGCCGTGAACCAGGCTACCAAAGCGATCGCCATTGCGCGCGGCTTCCTGGAACTGGATGGCTTTGATATGGTGATGATACCTATTTTCACCAAAGTGGATATTGCCGACCAGGAAAAGACAGCGGTCAAGCTCATCGTCGAGCAGCGCCAGCTTTCCTGAACCCGACACGGGCGGGTTGTTTCGTCTGTTGGCCGGGTAGTGACGGCGGGATGGATGGCGTTAGCAAATGAACGGCCGATGAGCGGCCAGCCGATCAAGGACAACCGGTCTAGCGGCCACCGGT
>JAAYXX010000097.1 GCA_012515695.1 Chloroflexota bacterium | reverse complement strand
GACGGGTCGTTGACGTGTTCCCAATCCCAACGGTTCAGGAACATATAGTAGCGCCCGTCGTGCTGCACGCAGTTGACATCCTCAAAGCTGTATCGCCAATCCTCTGGCCGACGCATGAGGGGGCCTGCTATGCGCTGGAAATGTACCCCGTCGTCGCTCACCGCCAGGCCGATATCGCAGAGATAGTCGCAACCGGTGGCCCTATGCGCGGCAAAGCGCGGTTCGTTCGGCAAGGGGAACTCGCCACGGTAGATGAAATAGAGGCGGCCATCTTTTTTCAGAATAGACCCGTTGTGCACCCCGCCGCCAAAGTGACCACAGTCCCATCCGCTGGGGTCGGGGGCGAACACCGGATTGCCCGCGTACTTTTCAAATGGCCCAATGGCCCAGTCCGGCAGGCGGTACGTTGCGAGATCAATGGGATCGCGCGCAAACCCGCCCCAATACCTGGCTTCATCGTAGTGTCTTTCCGCCCAGCTCTGCTTCTGGCCTTCGCTGGAGAATTGCCACGGAAAGAACCCGTTTCCGTGAAAATCGCGGAGCAGTTCGATGAGTTCGTTCTGTTCGTCCAATTCGGATGGTTGTGTTGTCATGGTTGTGATGCTCCTGTTGGTTGCCTAACATATTCCAGTATCAGTAAACAGTTAACGATCAGGGGCGCTGCTTTGGAGTGCCAGCGCAATGGTCTTGATCTCGAAAGGTCTGAAATCCAATTGAATGCTGCTATCGGCCACGCTGAGGGTAGCTCCGGGGTCTTCCATCAGGTTGACTTCTTGAGCCGAGGCCACGGGGACCGACAGTTGGATAGTGACGCGGGCGGCTGCGTGCCCGGCGGCCTCGTACAGCCGCAGCACAATGCCGCCGTGCTCGCCGGGTTTGACTGCTGAAACCAATACGTTCGGGTCGCTGATATCCAGCAAGCCCCAGCGCCCCGGCAGTGTCCCTTCGTGTGAGGCCGCCGTGACGGCAATGAGGGGGTGGTTGAACGCCATGCCCTCGCGGGGAACGCCCGCCATATCCCAGGTGCCAGCGTGGGGCAGCAGAGCATAGTCAAAGGTGAACTGCTTGCCCAGTTCCAGGCCGGTATCGGAACCCATGCCCGGTTCATAGCCGCCGCCGTAGCCATAGCCGCCGATGGTGGCGCTGCGGAGCAGTGACAGCATCAGCACGCCGTCGGCGACGTTGTTGCCGGGGAGGCCGCGATTCAGCAGCGCCAACCCCTGGTCGCCATTGCTGTAGTCTATCCAGTTCTGCGCCGGGCACTCGATACCCTCTGGGTGGGGGACAGTGCCGAACGGAATCTCGTGGAAGGCGTGCCCCTGGCCGATGGCGGTGGGGAAGCAAACCCGATAGCGGACATGCCTATCGTTGTTGACGAGGCGGGTCTGGAACTCGACGCGGGGCAGGTCGGCGTACAGGCGAATGCGGGTGCAGAGTTGGCCGTTGGTGCTGGCGAACTCGGAGAACACCGGCCCGTGGGTGATGGTGCCCGCTGTGCCCGGCAGGGCGGCGGATGCGGGCGGGGCGGGGTGGCGCTCCTTCATAGTGACGGCCTGGCCGCCGTTCAGGCCCCGATAGGGTTCCCAGAGGTCGCCGTGGTCTTGTTCCAGCATGACGACGTTGCCGCTACCGCCTAGCAGTTCCTGGCCGGTGCGTTTGTCTACCAGGCTGGTGATTGCGCCGCTGGCGAGATCGACTTGGACGCGGCAAAGCGAGTTCTCGAGAACGTTGCCCCCGGCGGTGTTGGCTGGGGCGGTTGTGCTGGCGTGACGCGGCACGAGGCGGTAAACGGCGAACCCAAGCGGCGGGACATCGCGGGCGACGAACGCGAGCTTGGCGCGGATCAGCGCGCCGTTGTCGGCGCGTTCTGCTTCGAGAAGCTGGACCGGCACGGCCTCGCCATCTGGCCCGATCAGGTCTACGCTGTCGGCGACAAGCTCGGTAAAGCCAGCGTCGGCAAGAACCAGGTCGGTGCGCGGCCAGCTCAACGTGTTCAGTACCACCAACGCTACGCCTTGACCACGGGTATCTATTCTAGTTAACAGTCGCCGCAGCCAGGCATCCAATGTCTGCGTTGCCAGCCGCCTGGAAAAGTCGAAACTGCGGCAGGTGTCCTCCCAGACCTGATCGGTCATGACGCCAGACATCAGGTCGTGCGCCTGGTTGAACAGCACCGGCTCCCACGCCTGCCACAAGGGGCGGGTATCAACGCTTTCGCCCAGCGAGAGAAGCAGCGCGCCCAGCTTTTCCGCCGTAGTCAGGAGGCGCTCTAGTTCCCGCATCCACTGCTTTAGCTCGATGCGGCTGCTATAGGTACCCTGGAAGATGGGGTTGAGGTCGCCCTGGATTACCGGCCTCTGTTCGGGCCGCGATTCGACGATGGCTTCATAGTCGGCGGGGAGGCCGATATGGATCTGGAAAGGCGCGTCGGGCTGTTGGTTAAACTGCTCCACCAGTACCGGGACGTGCTCTTCTGGTAGGCAGACATCCGCGCCTGCAGGCCCTACGCGCCCTGCGCCCAGGCTATGGCGGGCGAGCGAGTCATACTTGCGCGTCATGAACTCGGTGAATTCGGGCAGCGTTTTGGGCGAGCCGTAGGTGATGGCATAGTTCCCCGGCAGCCAGTAGAACGGGATGCGCGTGCCGTCCAGACCTTCCCACAGGAATTCAGAGGGGACATCGGCATGGGGCACGCCCCGCTGCGACCAGAACGAGCGATAGCCAGCCAGCCGCATTAACTGGGGGAGTTGCGCGTGATGACCAAAGGCGTCCAGTTGCCAGCCGATGGTGACATCCACGCCGAGCGCCTGCCGGAAGAAGCTCTTGCCATAGAGCACCTGGCGGACAAACGACTCGCCGCAGGGCATATTGACATCGGGCATGACATCCAGGCCGCCAGCGATGGCGAGGCGTCCCTCGTTGACATACTGCCGGAAGGTCTCGGCCTCTTCGGGGTAGCGTTCCAGGAACGGCTGGACATAACAAGCCTGATCCAGCACAAAGCGATAGTGCGGGTGCTTTTTCAGCAGGCGCAGCGCCCGCAGGATAGTCGGCAGACCCATCTCCAGGTATTGCTCGCGGGTCTTGAACACCGCCCCTTCCCAGTGAGTGTGGGGGATAAAGACAAAGGTGTCTTGGTGTGCATGATCATCTTTGATGGTTGGCATCAGATGGTCCTTTCACCGATGGCAACGTGTTGCGATTGCGATGCGTTTGTCACAGGCGGCTCGCTGCCGCTCCTAAAAGGAAGGTGGCGGCGGCGTTGTCGCGTTGTTGGCTGTACCCTCGGTTGGGGCGCTCTGGGCGTGACCCGACACAACCGAGTATACTCATTTCCCGCTTATGGGCTAACCAGGGCGATTATGAGTTTTTACAAAATAGTTCGGTTACGGTCACCAGGACGGGCGGTTGAAACCGCAGCAACCGTTGCGTCGCCATGCATGGCGCACCTGCCTTCGCAGGTTCGCCTCCAGCCGCCGAAGGGCGGCGCGCCAACTAGTTGGCGATGCAAACGTTGGTGCAGCTTCAACTGCCTACGCGATGGCGTGCCAGCCCGCCGGCGGCCTTTTCCCTCAGATGATGCTGCCGGGGGAGATGGTGTGCGGGTATGTCAGTTCGAGCACGCACTTGCGTACCTCGATAGCGCCCGCAAACCCTGGCGTGTCGACGAGCCGCCGAATGCGGAGGGCGTTGTCGCCGGTTTGCAGGGCGCGCGCAGGCACCTCAAACTGGATCACGTCCAGCCAGCAGCCGTGGTCATAATGGTTGTAGGTAGCTCCGTCCGAACTCAGCGGCACGCCGTTGAGCGACACCTCGATGTCGGTCAGGCGGTTCAACCCTTTCAAGTCCAGGGTCAGGACGCCCTTGGGCGCAAGGCCGCGCCGGGTGGCCGCCGCGATATCGTCGGCAATCCGCAGGGGATAGACCGCCTCGTTGGCATCCGGCGGGAGGGCAAAGCGGCTTTTCCACTTGCCATCGTGATAGATTTGCGCGTCGGCTGGCCACATGGTAGCCACGTACTCTTTGTCCGCCAGGGCCAGGGCCTCTGGGTCGGCCAGGTCGTACAAGGCAGCGCGGTCAAACGGGCCGTCGGCGCAGGTAAAGTTAAAGAGGCTGATGCCGTCTGCGCCGCTGCGATAGTGATTTGCGGTCACGGCGCGCATGTAGGCCATCGTCGGGGGGCCAAAACCGTCGCGCACGCCATTGCCGGAGCGCGTGCCGGTCCCGCCGCCGCCACAGCCGGGCACCCAGTGGAGCTGGCCTTCCATGCCAGGGCAGACCACGCAGCCGGACGCGTGTGCGCGCTCGACCCACCAGTCGCAAGGGGCGTCGGGCGTGTGGTCGCCAACCCCGCCCAGGGTGATCTGGTCGAGCAGCCCTTCCTCAAGCCAGGTGGCGACATCCAGCCCGCTGGCGATACACACGTCGGGGTCGTACTCAAAGCGGGCGCTGAGCGTCTTGCCCGCGTCGCGGGTCATGGCGCGCAAGTCGCGGATGAGTGCGGTCATGCGGGGCATTCCGGCCTGCTCCTCGCCCTCCCTGAACCACGGCTTGAACCGCGTGAAATCCAGGTCAATGCCGTCTACGTCATAGTTGTCGAGGATCTCTTGAATCTGCGCTTTGCGGTAATCGGCGACTGGCTCCTTGGCATAGTCCAGCGCCCGGTCGGGCAGGAGCAGTTCGGGGTGCTCGTCGAGCCAGGGCGAGAGCAGCTCTGGGAAGTACCAGGAGCCGTCGGGATGGGTATAGGTATGGTGACGGTCGTTCATGCGGAGGGAGAACTGGCACGTGATGCCGTTCTCGCGACAGGCGGCGGAGACGATGCGGAGCGGGTCGGTTCCGAGCTGTTCCAGGTGGCGCAGCGTCTCGCGCATGCGCCAGACGTGCAACGTGTCGATGGAGGCCATCATTTCGCCGACCCGGGGTAGAAAGCTGGAATTATAGTTCACCGCATGGCCGCCGAGCGCGCAGAACTGGTAGTGTGTGACGGATGTGCCGATCACCGGGCCAACCGTTGTGGCGACTATATCCTCTGGCGATATGGGGGCGGGATAGCGCATATAGCTCGACCAACCATCGTCATTGTAGATAAGCAGCTTGCGATTCATGGGT
>JAAYXX010000096.1 GCA_012515695.1 Chloroflexota bacterium | reverse complement strand
GAGGCTTTTGCCGAATCGCCTTCTCCTGCTGCTGTCTTTGGCTCTTACGATGGTAATCCCGCTGCCCAGAACTTGCTCTCGCAATACCGTAACCTGCTGCACCACTATGTGCATCAGACTGGGGCACGCGAAGCCAGTACCTTCTGGGCCGGTTGCGGAGCGGTACGCCGCGAAGCATTCTTTTCCGTTGGCGGTTTTGACGAGCATTACCGCCAGGCCAGTATCGAGGACATCGAGCTGGGGTATCGCCTAAAGGCAGCCGGACAGCGGATTATCTTGGACCGAGCCTTGCAAGGTTGTCACCTCAAGCGTTGGGGCGTGCGCTCGCTCCTTCACACAGATATCTTTCGGCGAGCGCTGCCCTGGACGCAATTGATCATGCGCGTTGGCATGGTCAATGATCTGAATCTCAAGACAAGTGGACGGGCCAGCGCCGCTACAAGTTGGTTGCTGGTAGGGGCGATATTGGGGGCTTTTGTATGGCCACCTCTGTTGCTGGCCGCCGTTTGTTTCCTGAGCGTGCTAGTTCTGCTCAATGCAGAGTTCTACCGTTTCCTCATGCGTCATCGGGGAATCTGGTTCTTTCTCCGGGCATTGCCGTGGCATATTCTCTATTTTCTCTATAGCAGCTTGGCCTTTGCTTTCGGCGCAATCCTATATTATTGGACAGGCATTTGGCGTAACCTACGCTCCATTGCCGCAGACAATTTATGATGGAAAGACCTTGGACAAGAAACAATATCCGGTTCTGATCATCGGTGCTGGCCCGGCAGGGCTATCTGCTGCCTACGAATTGGTTACGCGTGGTGTGGAGCCTCTTGTGCTTGAAGGAGGCAACCGCGTGGGCGGCATCTCGCGCACGGAGGAGTATCATGGCTTTCGCTTTGATATCGGAGGCCACCGCTTTCTTACCAAGGACCGAGCAATCAGCCAATTGTGGAAACAGATGCTGGGACCCGATTTTCGGCGCGTGCCTCGCCTGTCGCGCATCTATTACAAGCACAAGTATTACGACTATCCTCTGAATTTGCTCAATACTTTGTCTAATCTGGGGCTAGGCGAAAGCCTGCTGATCCTCTTGAGCTACTTGAAAGCACGCCTACGGCCCAAATCTGAGGAAACAACTTTTCAGCAATGGGTCAGCAACCGTTTCGGCTGGCGTCTGTACCACACCTTTTTCAAGACGTACACCGAAAAAGTGTGGGGAATTCCTTGTAGCCAGATCCAGGCTGAATGGGCCGTACAGCGGATCAGGGACCTCTCAGTAACAGAGGTGATCGGGGACGCGCTATTCGGCAATAGTCGTGCCAAGTCGCTGGTTCATGAGTTTGATTACCCAACGCTTGGGCCTGGAATGATGTGGGAACGCTTCCAGCAAGCCATCGAATCGGGAGGAGGCACGGTGCGCTTGGGGGCCAAAGTGGTCGGCATGAAGCACACGGACAGCCGGATAACAGCCGCCATCGTACGCATTAACGATCGGGAAGAGCAGATCGCAGCAGAGCAGTTCATCTCCAGCATGCCACTGGCTCAGCTAGTTCAGCAACTAGACCCTCCGGCCCCGCCCGAAGTACGCCGCGCAGCGCAGGGACTCAAATACCGCGACCTGATCGTCGTTGGGCTGATAGCCCACTGCACCGATTCATTCCCAGATAATTGGATCTATGTGCATAACCCTGATGTCCAGGTGGGACGCATCCAGAATTTTGCGCGGTGGAGTGGGGCGATGGTTCCTGATCCAGGGTGGACCAGCCTCGGCATGGAGTATTTCAGCAACGAGGGCGATACACTCTGGTCGATGTCCGACCAGGAATTGATAGATCTGGCCAAGCGGGAAATTCAACTTCTGGACCTCGCCCAAGGAACCGATATCGTGGATGGACTGGTCATTCGCCAACCCAAGGCTTATCCCGTGTACGATCCTACCTACAAGGCCAACCTTGCTACCATCCAGCGTTATCTGAGCACGTTTACCAATCTCCAGACAGTCGGTCGTAATGGTTTACACCACTACAACAACCAGGACCATTCCATGATCACTGGGATACTCGCGGCACGCAACCTGCTCGGCGAATGCCACGACGTGTGGAGTGTAAACACCGACGAGGCATATCTAGAAGAACAGGTCTCTGAGCAAACCACCCTAAGCAGACCAGTCTCCGCTCTGTGGGCAACCAGGCCCAGCATGATTGTCACATGGCCCATAGGTCATGTAGGTCGTGCAACGGCCTCTGAGGCGAGGCGCGCACAGTCAACGAAGGCGCAGTAGTCAATGTTCCAGGCTTGCATCCAGGTGCGCCTATGAGAGTGCTGGGCGTCACGTTCTTGCTCCCTCATTCCAAGGCGCACTCGGGCGCCGGGTTGGTCATGCATGGTCAGTATGCAGCCCTTGGCGCTCGCCACGATCTCACGCTGGTAACCTTTGCCGTTACAGAGCCTGAGGAAAAAGCCGCGCTGGCTCGCCTGCGCCAGTCTGGCATCAAGGTGCATGTGGTGGGGGAGACAATGCCTGCCTGGGCCATACGCCTCAAGCGCCGCTGGCAGCGCCGGGTGGCTGGTTGGGTACGGCCCGAAAGCTCCTTGGGCGATCTGGGCTTTGTTGACCTGCGCATGCAAAATCTCCTGGATCGCTTGCTCAGCCAAGGCAGCTTTGACCTCCTTCAGGTTGAGAGCGTCGGCTTTGGTAACTATCAATACAGAACGCAGATACCCTCTGTGCTCATTGAACATCAGGCGACAAGCTCCGAGCCTGGGCAAGATGGAGATCAAAGCCGCGTGCCTACCTGGCAGCAGTTCGACAGAATCCAGGTGTTCACCCAGCGCGATGCAGCGGCCATTCGTCGGTTAGCACCAGAGCTTGCTGACCGGGTGCGTGTCAACCCCTTCGGCGTTGACCTCGGCACTGAAGCGGATCGCAACAGAGAGGAACCCAACCTGATTACCTTCGTCGGAGGGTTCCATCATGCGCCGAATGTCGACGCTGCTCTATGGCTGGGATTGGAGATCATGCCCATCTTGCACAAGATGGGCGCTAATGCCTTTCTCGAAATCGTAGGCAATGATCCGCCAGCCGCGGTGCGCGCGCTCGCCAGCAGCGATATCAAGGTAACCGGCCGGGTACCTGATATCATGCCTTATCTGGAGCGAGCGGCCGTTGTGCTTGCTCCCGTCCGCCTGGGCGGAGGGATGCGCGTCAAGGTCCTGCAAGCGATGGCTATGGGCAAAGCGGTCGTGACAACGCCGCTCGGAGCGGAAGGGTTGGCAACGGTGGCGGGTCCCCCGCCGCTGGTGATCGCAGAGAGCGCCCAAGAGATCGCCGAGGCAACAAGTCGCTTGTTAACCGGGGCCG
>JAAYXX010000095.1 GCA_012515695.1 Chloroflexota bacterium | reverse complement strand
TTCCATGTATCGGAAGAAAAAGGTCAGCAGCAAGGTAGTGATGTGCGCGCCGTCCACGTCAGCGTCGGTCATGATAATCACCTTGCTATAGCGCAGGGTGTCCAGATTGAACTGGTCGCCCACGCCGCACCCCAACGCCTGCACCAGCGCCTTGACCTCGTTGCTACGCAAGGCGTGATCCAGACGGCTCTTTTCGATGTTCAGAATCTTGCCGCGCAAAGGCAAAATGGCCTGAAAGCGCCGGTCGCGCCCCTGCTTGGCCGAGCCGCCAGCCGAATCCCCCTCGACGATATACAACTCGGAACGCTGCCCCGACCGCTCTGAGCAGTCTGCCAGCTTGCCCGGCAGCGTGTTGGATTCCAGCACGCTCTTCCGCACGACCAGGTCACGCGCCTGCCGCGCCGCCACTCGCGCCCGCGCCGCCGTGAGTGCCTTCTGGATGATGTTGCGGGCCTCTTTAGAGTTGGCCTCCAACCAGGCGCTAAACGCCTCGCCAAGCACCCCGGCCACCTGCCCTGCTACTTCGGCGTTGCCCAGCTTGGCCTTGGTCTGGCTCTCGAACTGGGGGTCGGCCAGCTTGACGCTGATAATGGCCGTCAGCCCCTCGCGCACGTCATCCCCGGAAAAGTTGTCGTCCTTTTCCTTCAGCAGGTTGTGGCTGCGCGCATAGTCGTTCAAAGAGCGAGTCAATGCGCTGCGAAAGCCGGTCAGGTGCGTGCCCCCGTCCACTGTGTTGATGTTGTTGGCAAACGCAAAGGTCGACTCGGAATAGCCATCGGTATACTGCAAAGCTATCTCAATCCTGGTGCCCTCGACGTCGGCCTCGACATGGAAAGGATCGTGCAGCCGCTTGCGATGGCGGTTGAGGTAATGCACAAAGGACCGCACGCCCCCCTCGAAATGAAAGGTCTGTTCGGACCCATCGCGCTCGTCGACGAACTGGATCGTCAGGCCACGGGTGAGAAAGGCCATCTCGCGGAACCGCTGGGCCAGCGTCTTGAACTTGAAATCCAGCGTGCGCATGATGGTCTCATCGGGCAGGAAATGGGTGGTCGTCCCATGCTCCTTGGCAGCGCCGAGTTCCACTACCTGTGTGACAGGGCGGCCTTGCTCGTATCGCTGCATGTATTCGCGGCCCTCGTACTTGCTGTGTACCTCCATCCACGCAGACAGCGCGTTGACCGCCGAGACGCCCACGCCGTGCAGGCCGCTGGCGACCTTGTAGCCGCCGCTGCCAAACTTGCCTCCGGCGTGGAGCACGGTATGCACCACTTCCAGGGTGTTTCTGCCGGTGGTCTTTTCCTCACCCACGGGGATGCCTCGCCCGTTGTCCTCGACAGTCACGGAGGAATCTGGGTGAATGGTTATCTTGATCCGATCGCAGATGCCCGCCAACGCCTCGTCAATCGAGTTGTCTACCACCTCATAGACCAGGTGGTGCAGGCCCCGCACATCGGTGCTACCTATATACATACCTGGGCGCCGCCTGACGGCATCCAGGCCCTCCAAAACCTGAATATCCGCTGCGGTGTACTTGAGCGGAGCATCAGCCATAATAACTACGCACTCCTTTGCTGTTGCTGCTTTAACGCGGCAATCCACATATTCACGCGATCGCGGTAGAAAATGAACGAGGCGGCAACCAGGCTCGTGCCAACATAGGCGTTGAGCAGAATCGCCGCAGCCGTGCCGACGGTGCTCCCCATCATCGCCTGCCAGACCATCCCCATCCCAAAAACCAGGACGTTTATCAGCAGCACCAGGCCAACTGTCGGCCAGAAGAACATTCTCACCACGGTAAAGCTGCTAAACACGGCCCTCAGGGGAGACGCCTCACCCATTGTGATTGCTTCTGGCACGAAATACATATACAAAAGAATCCAAAGAAGCAGAGCCATAGCCAACAAGAACATGAATCCCAAAAAGATGGTCATCGTAAAGGCTATGACCATAACAATAGCCAGCGGCACAAACAAAACGACCAGGTAGAGCCAGTAGCGCGGCACCCGGCGTATTAGCGTGCCCAGCCGCACCCCCTCTCCGCGCACTTCTTGCCCCAACATGCCCAGAAAGAAGCAAGCGATGAACAGGCCCACCATCAGCAGCAAAAGCTGCACCCCCAGCAATTGGCCCGCGCTCGTAAGCTCGATTACGCGGTCCACCTGTGGGTCAATGGGCTGCGCCCCCATGATGCTCGGCATACCCAGCCGCCCCCAGGCAAGCAGGCTGAACAAGTTTGTCCTGCCGACTGTTTGCTGAATGCCATTCAACATCTCGATCATTTGTTGAGCGCCCATCTGCGTTTCGGCGGGCATCGCCAGCCCGTCTAGCGAGCGCTGGATATCTTGAAGGGTTTGGGCAATCACTGGAGCCGCCGACAATTTCGGACCCAACCAGAGATAAAGCTCCAGGATGACAGGAACAATCATGAGCCAGAGCTTTTTGGCAACAGTGTTGAACCCCGCGGTGAGTGTATCGATGACTCCCAATTTGGTTTCCTCCTTATGTATTGCATTGTACCATAAAGGGAGCCTTCTGAAAAGATTGAGACGGGCCACCCGAACACCCGTTCAAGCACAAAACGCCCATGCCCTGCTGTCGCCAGCGTAGGCCACAACAGAGCATGGCATCAGGCGGCCATTAGCGCCAGGATCAGTCTGAGAAGGCGAGGTAGCCGGGCACGATCAAATTGGCAATAGGAACTAGCATCAAAATGCCCAACCAACTCGGCTTGTCGACTGCCTCGGCAATTCTCATCCAGATGTAAACCGCGACGACGATATTGACAACGGGAATCAAGAGCAGCAGCAGCCACCAGCCGGGCTGCCCGGCGATCTTGATGGTCAGATAGATGTTGAGAAAGGGCACCCAGGCGTACCAGCCATTCTCGACGTTTGTTTTCCTGGCAATAGTCTGAAGGCTGTAAGCCATGTAAATATAGAATACAATACTGAGAATACCAGATACACAAGATATAAAGGCGTTACCAGCTTGCTCTTCCATAACGAGTCCTTTCCTGATGCGTTGTTGGTGTAACGGCGCTCCGCCCGGCGGCTGTTCCAAGGCGGCCCTATATATAGCATAATTTGGGTTAAAAAGCATAGCCTCCGCGCCCCGCATCTCTTGTCAGCCCCGCTCCTCCCTCCTACAATATCGGCGGAGGTGCAACGCATGGGAACGATTATCACGCTGTGTACGGATTTCGGCACCCGCGACGGCTATGTGGGGGCGATGA
>JAAYXX010000013.1 GCA_012515695.1 Chloroflexota bacterium | reverse complement strand
GGGAACTCGGCGTTCGCGTGCACCACGTCGAACTGTGCCTTCAGGGAGCGGCTGGCGAGGATGGTATCCGGCCCCTGGCTGTTCCCATCCCATAGATACGAGTAGCGTTCCTCCGGCGGCAGCGTTTCCATCAGGTTGAGCAACCCTTCTCCCGCGGGCGTTTGCGGCGCGGCGAGCGTTTGTAGCGCCGCCGAGAACCAGTCGTCGTTCATATCCCCGGCCACGATGATATTGGCGTGTGGGTCCAATGCCTGCAACTCGCTCACAAACGCGGCAATTATGCGCGCCTGCGCCACACGCACCTCCGCCGAGGGGCATTGGGGCGGCTGCACACATCCGAATAACGGATCATCCTCCCGCCGGGACGCCAGATGTGCACCGATCACAAACACCTTTTCGCCTTGAAAGACAAACTCGCCTGCCAGCGGCTTGCGGCTGGACACAAAAGCCGCGTCGTTCGGCGCAATGCGCCCCGGGCTGAGCGAGAGCCGCGCCCCATCTTCCCCGGCCACCGCCTGCACCGGCGTGGTCGAGTCGCCGCCGGGGCGATCCACAAAGGTTACGCGCTCTGGCCGAAATAAAAAGCCTACCCGAATATTGCCGCCCAGTTCGCCGCCGTCCTGGTTGTCCTGGGGGGCGATGTCGCGCCACGCGTAGGTCGGCCCGCCCGCCGCCTCGATGGCCGCTATCAGCCGGGCGTAGGTTCGATCCGCCTGCACCGTGCCGTCATTTCCGCCCCCGCTGTTGTCCTGCACCTCTTGCAACACCAGAATGTCCGGGCTATGCAACTGCTCCACGATCTGCGTCGCCAGCCGGGTGAATTTCTCCGCCCGATCACGCGGCCCCAGGTTCTCTATATTGAACGAGGCCACCCGCAAACGATGATCCTCGACCAGCGCGCTCACCTCCCCGGCCAGTCCGCCCAGCGTATGGGTAACTGGGGAGGTCACCAGCAGCCGATATTGCCCGAACCCATAATCCATTACCCCTGTGATCGCGTCGCCCAGCATATCCCCCACCGCCGCCTTGGGCAGGGGTTGCAGGGCGTTGTCCAGAATGATGCGTTCCGGGTTGGCGTCGGCGGGGCGGACAACGATCCCGCCGCGCGGTGTGCGTAGCTCTGCCCCGGCTCCCGCGTCAGCCAATACAGTCAGCTCCCCGCTGCTATTGCCTGGCCCCACCACGATGGGCTGCTGCACCTGCACGCGCATTCCCTCCAGCGCCTCGTAAAAGTCCAGGCCGTCATGATCGGGGTCGAAATCCGTCAGCCCGTCGTCCTCAATCACCTCGCCGGGGGGCAGGCGTTCGCCGCTGCCGATGATCACCGGCGGGGGCAGCGCATGGCTGGCCGAGATCACGCTAATCAGGGGATGAGTCAACTCGGTGGTAGACAGGTCGGCGCTGGTCGCCCCTCCCGGCGCGTATTCCTCCACGGTGCCGGTTACCGTCAGCCAGTCGCCCACCGACACGCCGGGCGGCGCGCCGGTATACACATAGATGCCTTCGGAAGTGGCGGGGCGCTCGTCAGGGGTAGGGCTTTGCAGGAAAAAGCCGTTGGAGCGTAGCGCCGTCACGATCCCCTGGGTGGTTACGCGCTGCCCCGCAAGCGGGCTGAGATGCCCCGCCCCCTGGATTTCGGAGATGGGCGCGACGATTTCGGCGGCTGGCGCGCTGCCTGGCAGGCACAGCGCCAGCCCAAGGATGAGCGCCAACCAGCGTCGCATCTTGGCCTCCCTTGTGTATGGAGCGGATGCTGCCGCTTATCGAGATACCACGATAATCCCCAGTGTCCCCGGTCCGCCATGCGCGGCCAGCGCCATGCCCGTTTCCCCCAGGATGATCTCCTCGCGTGGGTAGCCGGTCTGCGCGGCCAGGCGGTCCGCCATCTCCAGAGCTTCCGCTTCGGCGGCAATGTGCATCACCCCCACCACCTGGGCGGGGAACAGTTCGTGGGCCAGCTTGAGCAGCCTGTCTTTGGATGTCTCTCGTCCGCGTGGCTTGTCAATCACCGTCAATTCGCCATCTCGCAGGGTCAGAATGGGGCGCAGCTTGAGCAGGGTAGCCAGTGCCCCTGTCAGGCGGCTGGCCCGCCCTCCCTTGACCAGATAGTTGACCGTGTCCAGCGCGATCAGCACATGCAGCCGCTGCTTTATGTCGTCGAGCATTTCCAGGATTTGCTCTTTGGTTGCGCCCGCGTGCGCTGCGCGAGCTGCCATCATCACCAGTATCCCCTGGCCGAACGACAGGCTGAGTGAATCCACCACGCTGACCTGGCCCGGTGCAAAATCTCGGCTAGCCAGCACTGCCGCGTTGTAGGTGGCGCTGTGCCTGGAGGTGATGGTGATGCATACCACCTCGTCGCCCCCCTCGATGATTTCCCGGAATGCTTCCCCAAAAGCCCCGGAGGAAGGGGCCGCTGTCGTCGGCCATTCCCTGTTGGCACGGTCGAAAAACTCGCGCATGGACATGGCCTTGTCGGCGTATGGGTCCATCCCAAAGTGGAAAAAGAACGGGATAACCTTGGTTCCCAACGCTTTGACTTCTCGATCCAGTTCCGGCGACAAGTCACAGCTCGTGTCGGTTACAATTCGCACGCCCATGAAATCTCCTCCCATCCGAACCTGCTGTCCAATTAGAATACCAGTGATGGCGGGTGTGGCCCCAAAAGGATGCGTGCCTTTCAGCCAGTGCGCTATTAGTTGGGCGAAGGCGCGCCTGCGCGATAGGCATAGTTCCTTTCGGCTAGAGCCAATAGTTCCCGCTCTGCGCCCTCTGTAGGGCATATGACCCGCACGGGGTGGCCACTGGCGGCTGTCAGCGCATCGGCCAGGGACGCAGCCAGGGCCGCCGGGGCGGTGGGCGACTGGATGAGCAGCTCCGGCGGGCAATATTGGGCGTAATGGGCCAGAATACAGGCGACAAAGGAATCTGGTTGGGTGGTGTCCACCGGCCACAATTCGGCGGTCAGCAGCGCGCTGTGCTCGCAGTGCAGCGCCAGGGCTGCCCCCTCGCCGATGTAGAGCGCGTCTTGATCATAGGGCACATCCCGCTCGACGACCTGCCGATCCAGGCCCCGTTCTAGCACGGCGATCTGGTCGCGCAGGCGTTGGGCCTTTTCAAAGAACAGCTCTGTCGCGGCCTGGTGCATTTCGGCGCGCATGCGTTGCAGCCAATCGCTGCGCCGCCCGGCCAGAAAGGTAATGGCCTGCTCCACGGCGGCCGCATACTCCTCTGGCGAGGTGTGTCCCTCGCAGATGCCGCCGCACTTGTGCAGGTCGTAGCGCAGGCAGGTCTTTTTGGGCATAGGGTGACAGGTGCGTAGTTGAAAGCTGTCGGGCACATATTCCAGCAGCAGGTCGCGCATGCGCTGCGATACATACGGCCCCAGGCGTTGGGCCTGCGCCTTGCTGCCGCTCATCTCGAATTGGCGGTTGTAGCGTTGTTTGCGATAGGGCAGCAGCCGGGGGAACCGCTCGCCGGTGAGCACGATGTAGGGGTAGTAGGTGTCTTCGCCCATGCGGGCGCGGTTGTAGCGAGGGCGATAGTGCTTGATCAGGTTGTTTTCCAGCACCAGGCTTTCCATCTCGTTACGCACCAGGATGACCTGGATATCGGCGATGCGAGCGACCATGCGCTGGATACGCTTGTTCTGGTTGGGCTGGAAATAAGTGCTGAGGCGGCGACGCAGGCTCTTGGCCTTGCCCACATAGATCACTTGCCCGCTGGCATCCTCCATCAGATAGCAGCCGGGCGTAGCCGGGTAAGCGCTAGAGTCGAAAGCGAACGGGCACATGGGGTCCTTTCCGCCTGTTCGGTGTGCGGTGTGAAACGCTGGCAGGTATTATACTAGCGGCGCCCCCTGTCTGGCAAGCGATCAAGCCCTACCTGGGACTGAATGTACCAGGCTGCGGAAAGAGGAAACCCGGCACCTTCAGTGCTGGGCATACATGCCGGGCGGCATCTTGGACCGCCGCCATCCTTGGCGGCTTACAACTATGCCGGCTGGAAGCCTGCGGTCCAATGATGCTGGCGTTATGCGCCGCGGCTACTGACTTGACGCTTCGGCCTGGCTCCATTATGCTCACCGTATAGCGCTGATGGCAATTCGCTGCAATACTCCCTAGCGAGGAAGGAGCATCATGGACCGTCTCAACGTTGTCATTGTGATGGTGGATACGCTGCGTATGGACTATATGGGCTGCTATGGCAACTCTACCATCCACACGCCTCATCTGGATGCTTTTGCCAGGCAGTCGGTGCGCTTTACTCGCGCCTATCCCGAGTCGCTGCCCACCATTCCGGTGCGGCGCGCTCTGCACACTGGGCGGCGGGCCTTTCCCTTTCGCAATTATCGCCCGCTCAAGTGGGGCACGGTCTATCTCCCTGGCTGGCAGCCGCTGGCCGATGAGGAGGATACCCTGGCGGAGACGCTGGCCGAGGCGGGCTATCAGACCGGCTTTGCCTGCACCACGCAACATTGCTGGAACCCCGGCTATAACTTTGAGCGCGGCTTTTGGCAGTGGGAGTACCCTCGCGGCTATTCGGGCGAAGACCGCTGGGGTTCGCCGTTTGGCGTGCCGCGCCATATGCTCACGCGCTATGGCGACCCCGACACGCTGATGCAGCGCCCGCACGCTGGCAATAGCGGCCCGATGGTGCTGGCTAATCGCGGGCTGACAATGGTGGACGAGCAGACTGCCACGGCCCGGCTGTTTCGCTGGGCGGCGCAGTTTGTCGAGGACAACCGAGAGCGCCCCTTCTACCTGTTGATAGACTCGTTCGCGCCCCACGAGCCGTGGGAAGCCCCGCAGGAATATTACCGCCTGTACGCCAACCCGAATTACCGGGGCATCACCCACCTGAGTTCGTGCTATGGCCCCGCCGATGGTTATGCGCCAGAGGAAATCGAGGATATCAAGGCCCACTATGCTGGGCTGGTCACGCATTTGGATCACTGGTTTGGGGTATTCATGGAACGGCTGGACGCGCTGGGGTTGGGGAAGAATACCGCCGTCCTGTTCCTCAGCGACCACGGCACCAATTTCACCGACAATCCGCGCAATATCATCGGCAAGCCCGCCAACTCGATGTACCCCGGCGTGATGCAGATTCCCCTGCTGGTGCGGTTGCCGGGCGGGCAATCGGCGGGCGAGCAGCGCGACGAGTTTGTGTATAACCTGGATGTGGTGGCGACGGCCTATGATCTGGCCGGGCTACGCAGCGAGCAAGGGGTAGACGGTCAAAGCCTGCTGCCGTTGCTCACCGGGCAGGGCCAGTGGCAGCCACGAGAGTATGTTACCTGCCGGTATGCCAATAGCCTGTGCTATATTGACGACACGCATTGGGTACTGACCGATATTGACGGACAGCCCCAGGATATCATGGACCTTGAAGCGGACCCGCTATGCACGCGCAATATTGCGGATAGTGCCGACCTCGCCATCTTTCGGCGGGCGTGGGAGCGGCTGCTGGCCGACGCTGGCGGAGCCTTCCCCGACTATCGCGGGATGCAGTGGACAGACGCCCTTGGCCGGGTGATCGGGGGGACGCGGCTGGCCTAAGTGGTGGTTGCCCTTTGGCCTACAGCGTCATCTCCCAGGCGCGCACGTTCTCAAATACTGCCCTGCCCGATTCCACCACCAGCCCCAGGTGGCCGCTGGCCCACTCGGGCAGGGAGTAGCATTGTACCAGCAGGTCATTCACGTACAGTTCGGCCAGCGATTGACGCACCAGCAAGCGAAAATGGTGCTTGATCCCTGGCCTGATCTCCAGGGGCAGCACATCATCGGGCACAAAGCGCCCCTGACCGTTGAGCCGCCCGATTTCGGCGCGGCCTCGCGTCTCTAGCATGAACGCCGTGCCCGTGTTGCCCCTGGCGCTTTCCTCCACATAGAACCCCACGCCGCTCCAACGTCCGGGCGGCTCGTAGAGCGTCCATTCGCCTTCCAACACAACCCCTTGCCCCAAGTTAAAGTGGTTGGGGAACAGCACCAGCCCCCCGCCAAAGGGCTGGCTGATCTCTAGCCGTTCTGGGGTTGCCTTCCATGCGGGGTTTGGCTCTGGCGGCAACACCCGCTCGCAGGTCGCCAGGTTGAGAGGGATGGCCCGCCCTTTGATTGCCTCGTTCCCTTCCCAATAGCCCAGCCGCAGGTGGCCCTCTGCATCTACCACAGCCCGCTTGAGCGGGGCGAACCACACCACGTCCGAGCGCGTGATCGAGTGATGGTTGACCAGCACAGCGTCGGGCAGCGTGTAAAAGCGCGCAAAGTAGGTCATCAGCTTGGTGGCCGTGTTGGAGGTCAGCAGGCGATGGGCGCGTGTGTCGGCCCGGAAGGGGCCATCGGGGCTATCGCTCACAAAGGTATACATGCCCATGCGCGAGCCTTGCTCCTCGCAGGCGTGCCGGTTGCCCAGCCCCGCTTCGCTATAGCCCAGGAGCAAGTAATAGCGCCCTGCAATCTGTTGGATGGCGCCCACCTCTCCCACGTCCATGCGCGGCCACTCGCCCCAATCAATTACCGGCGGCTCGGCGGCCTGCCAGTGCAGCCCGTCCACCGACTCGACCTTGCCCACCGACTCGCAAGCCAGCCCGGACGTGCGGCTCCAGGGGCGGGCGGTAAGGTAGCCCACCATGCTGCCATCGGGCCGCCGCATGCCCCAGATGCAATCCCACCGGCCTGTGCGGGTGTCGTCGTACCAGCGCGGGTCGGGGTCCGAGCGCAGCTCATCGGGCAGCCGCCGCCAATGGATGAGGTCGCGGGAGGCGGCGAAAAAGATGGCCTGTACGCCGTCGCGGCTTTCGGAAAAGTTTAGCACAAAGCGGTCCCCGACCCGCCAGACGGAGCCGGTTCCCAGCCATTCGGCGTCCTCCCGCTTGTGGAGGATGGGGCCGATTTCGTTGAAATGCACGCCGTCAGCGGACGTCGCCACCGACATGCCATCCCAGCGCGCTCCAAAGGTTTGATGCAGGTAGAACAGGTAATGGATGCCCTCATGGTGATAAAGCCAGGTATCCCACATGCTGGTAACCAGCGTTGGGCGATAGAGCATTGTCGTATAATCCCTCGAAAGGTTTTTTGGAGCCATGCAACACGCGCCACGCGCCCGCCCTCGCTCGCGCCAAGCTCCCTCTCCCTCTGGGAGAGGGCCGGGGTGAGGGAGCTGCCACGAGCGAGGGCGTCTGGTTCTCTCGCCCTTTGGGTTCAAGGGCGCACCTAATCGGACCGCCGGCTTCCAGCCGGCCATAATATCAAGCCGCCAAGGATGGCTAATGGCGCTAACATTTGGTTGTAACGGACGAGAAGCGAGGTGAATGGCTACAGGACCTCGCCAGCAGATCACCCTCATCCGCCCCTCCGGGCACCGGCATACCTGCCGCTTTCTCCCAGGGGGAGAAGGCGTTCGACCTGGCATACATGCCGCCCGGCATGTATGCCGCCCTCGCCCTTTGGGAGAGGGAGCGGCTCCGTAGGAGCCGAGGGTGAGGGGGTGGCCGTCGGTGAGGGGCCTTATTCCGCGCTCATAAACTGGCGCAGATAGCGCGCGCTTTGGGATAGGGCGGCCTGGCGGCTCGCCAGCGACCCCTCGTAGATGCGGTCCTCCACCTCGATGCAGACCGGCCCGCGATAGCCTGCATCCCCCAGCACCGAGAGGAAACGTCCCCAGTTGATATCCCCCAGGCCCGGCAACTTGGGCGTGTGGTATTGCAGCGGGGTCGCCAGAATGCCCACTTCGTCCAGGCGTTCCTGATCCAGCCGGGCGTCCTTGGCGTGCACGTGAAAGATGCGATCCTGAAACTCCCACAATGGCTTGCAATAGTCCATACGCTGCCACACCAGATGCGAGGGGTCATAGTTCAGGCCAAAGTTGGGGCTGGGGATGTCGGTGAACATGCGCCGCCAGATGACCGGCGCGGTAGCCAGGTTCTTGCCCCCCGGCCACTCGTCGCGGGTGAACAGCATGGGGCAGTTCTCGATGCCGATGTTGACGCCGTGGTCTTTGGCGAACTGGATCAATGGCCGCCACACCTCCAGAAAGCGCGGCCAGTTTTCGTCTACCGAGCGGGTCCAATCCCGTCCGATGAAGGTGTTTACCAGGTCCACGCCCAGCATTTCGGCGGCCAGGATCATCTTGCGGATGTGGGCGATGTACACTTCGGCCTCGGTGGGGTCGGGGGTCAGGGGGTTGGGGTAATACCCCAGGGCGCTGATGTTCACCCCCGCCTCGTCGAACAGGTCGCACACCCGCCGGGCGTCGTCAGGGGTAAAGCCGTCCACGTTGATGTGGGTCACACCGGCGTAACGGCGTTCGGCCTTGCCCAGTGGCCAGCACATCACTTCTACGCAGTCAAACCTTTCCTGCGCGGCGAATTTCACTACTTCTTCCAACGACAGGTCGGGCAAGATGGCGCTGACGAATCCCAGTTGCATGGATAGCCTCCTGTTTACACCTGAACGGTGCGGTTGATAATCATTTCCTGCCAATCCTTGTCCAGGGTCACAAACCGGGCCGACCAGCCCGCCACGCGCACCGCCAATGTGGCGTAACGCTCCGGGTGTTGCTGGGCCTCGCGGAGCACCTGGTTATCCACCACGTCAATTTGAAGATAGATGCCGCCCAGGTCTACAAAGGTACGCAGCAGCCCGATCATGGACTGCAACCCCTCTTCTCCGCGCACGCTGCTCGGGTCCAGCTTTAGTTCCAGGGCGGTTCCGTTGGTCAGCCGCACGAGGTCCATGGCGCAATGCGACTTGATCACGGCGGTGGGGCCGGTTTTGTCCGAGCCGGGCGTAGGCGAAAAGTTGGTAGCCAGGATATCGCGGGCGTGGTGGCCGTGGGCCGATGCCCGCCGATGCTGCCGCCACACGATTTCGCGCCCAAAGGTGCTCACCCCGGCGGGCCGCAATACCCCTTGCCGCTCGCGCACCTGCCCCACCAGCGCCAGAAAATCATCGAACACGCGCCGCGTCATGGCGTCGGCCTCTGGGCGGTCGTTGCCGTAAAAGTCAAAGCGGGTCAGCACTTCTCGCCGCAGTACCTCTTGCCCTTCCCAATCGCGGCGCAGGTTGTCTACCAGCTCTGCCAGGGTCAGCCGTCGCTCGTCGTACACCAGCCGCTTGATCGCCAGCAGGCTGTTGCCCGTATCGGCCAGGCCGCCCGCGTGCGGGGCATAGACGTTATAGCGCGCCCCGCGGTCATGATATCCCCGTCCCCGCTCAATGCAGTCCTCTGTCAGCAGAGACACCAGCGTGGTGGGGTAGCCGCTGGAAGCGTGCCGGTCGGCGATGGCGTGAATGCGCTGCACCTCCTCGGCCAGCGCCTCGCCAAAGGCTGCGTATAGCTCGTCGAACGTGGCATACTCGGGGCACGTGTCGCCGGGCACAATCTGCCGGGCGCGTTCGCCCCAGCGCTCGTCGCGGCGGCTCAAGCCCAGGGCCAACTGGAGCGGGAGCAGGGTGTCAAAGGGGTGATAGACGAAATTGGTCTTGCCGGGAACCTGAACTTCCCAGCAGCCATCGTTGGCAAAGCGCCGGGCCTCGTCCAGCGAATAGCCGAAACGCGTCAGGGCGCGGATGATCAGGTCTTCGTTATATACCGCCACTGTGCCGCCGCCCAGCCGTTGCACCTCGGCGATACGCTGCAACAGCCTGTCGGGGGTGCGTGGGGAGATACGCACGGTGGTGGGGAAATCGGGGATGCGTAACTCCTCGATGACGTCCAGCACCAGGTAGGTAACGGGGTTGGTGACTTCCCGGCCCTCGGCGTCTATTCCGCCCAGGACGACGTTCTGGTAATGCTGGCCGTCGCCCGACCCGCCGAACATCGTCTCGGCCCCTATCCAATCGCACCCTTTGATCCAAAAGTGGGCCAGTAGTTCGCGGGCCTCGTCCAGGGTGATACGTCCGGCGGCCAGGTCGCGCTCTAGATAAGGGCCGAGCATCTGGTCAATACGCCCATGGCCGGGCCAGTTGCCGCATAGCCGCTGGAAACCGAACAGGAACCACAACCCCTGCACTGCCTCGTGAAAAGTGGTGGGCGGGTTTTCGGGCACGTTACGCAGCGCGTCGCGCACCTGCTCATAGGTGCGCCGCTCATCGCCGGAACTGGCGGCAATCCGCTCTTCCAGCAATTCCATGTGGCGGCGGTGCCAGGTGGCGGCGGCGTCCAGGCAGATCAGCATGGACTCGAGCAGGTCCACGCCCCGCTCGTCCAGGTCGCCCCGCGCCAGCCGTTCGTTAATCTGCGTCCGCAGCCCCCGGTAGCCGACGGCCAGCGCCTTGTCAAAGCCCAGGGTCACATGGCTGGAACTGCCAAAGGCTGGTTTGCCCCCCGCGTACACGGGCACGCAATGCATCGGCCCTTGTTTGAGGGTGGCTGACCCGATGATGCGCTCGCCCGGCAGAACGCGCAGGGGCGCTTGCTCGGCGATCAGCTTGATGCAATGGGCATAGCGCCGTTCATCGGATGCATCCTTCAGGTCGTCCCGTCCGTCCAGGGTAAGGGGCAGGTCTACCAGGGCGCGGCCCCACTCGCCTTCAAGGGCGCGCGCGGCCAGTTCGCGGGTAAGCGGCGATAGGCGGTGAGTCGTGTGTATGGCGGTCATGGGGACCTCCTGAGCGGAGTGGTGAGGTTGGGTTGCGCGATGGAAAGCGAACATTCCTCGCGTACCGTGGCATTCTATGGCCCTATAGTACACCGACTGGCGCAAATTCTCAACTTGGGAGGATGATCAAGATCTATCATTTACGGCGGTAACCCGACGTTCCATCTCGTAGGCAGTTGAAACTGCACCAACCAATTGCATCGCCAACAAGTTGGCGCGCCGCCCTTTGGCGGCTGGGAAGCGAACCTGCGAAGGCAGGTGCGCCATGTATGGCGACGCAACGGTTGCTGCGGTTTCAACCGCCCATCCGGCGGCTGTCGGTTGACTCGCTGATGGTGATGCGCTAAACTAGGCGCAAGTGTTAAATATGACAAAAGGATCGAATTAATGACTTTATCTATTGAAACCTATCGGCAGGATTTCTTGGAGGGCATGGTAGCCCTGTATAATGCCGAGACGGTAGACGAGCCACACATTGCGCCGCTGGACCCGCAGCGATTCGTCGAACTGATCGAGCGCAAGCCCGCCTTTGATCCCGGCGGGCTGTTTGTCGCCGTGGAGCAGGGGCGGGTCGTGGGGTGGACGCACGCCTGCGTAACTCCCGGCACCGAGCCGTGGAGCGACGCGGTCAAGCCGGTCCCGCGCATTGTGATGCTGTTGTACGCGCGCGATCAGCTCAAGATCGGGCACGCTCTGGTGTCCCAGGCCACTGCCTGGCTGCGGCAACACAAGCAGGGGCTTTGTCTGGCGATGAGTCCGTTGATGGGCTATCCCTTCTATCGGGGGTTGTGGCTGGGCGGGGAGCCGATGGGCGTAGCGACCATGCCCCATATCCAGCTTGCCTTTGCCACCAGCGGCTACCGCTCGACCTGCGAGTCGCTCTTGATGGCGGCCGAGTTGCGAGAGCCGGTGGCGATGCCGCGCGCCGAGGTGCCGCTGGAACTGGTCGAGTCGCCTGCCAACATGGCCCACGCGCCTATGCGCGACTCGTGGCTAGGCTTTGAGCCGTTTATGGCGCGGGCCTATGTGCGCGACGAGGAGGCGGGCTATGTGGGGTGGGTGTTGCTGCCCCAGGTGGCCGAGCGGCTGGGCGCGCCCTGTGTGAGCATCTGGGGGCTGTCGGTGCAGGAGAAGCACCGCCGCCAGGGGATTGGCGCGGCGCTGGTGGGCCTTGCGTTGCAGCGGGGCTATGCGCTGGGGGCGCGTTTTGCCTCGGTGACTACGCAGCTCTGGAATGCGCCCGCTCAGGCTACCTACGCCCGGCTGGGGTATCGCCCCTATCGCCTGCTGCTTGGCCGCACGCTCCAGCAGGGGCGCTAGAGCATACGGGATACCCGAAACTTGCGAGGATGATGTCCAGGCGTAGGCCCGCCCCCCAGCACTGAAGGTGCCGGGCTGGTGTATGGAAAAGTGCAAGTGCATTAACCCGCTTATGAAAGTTTAAAAAATAGTTCGGTAACCCGGCGTGCCATCTCATAGGCAGTTGAAACTGCACCAACCCTTGCGATCGCCAACAAGTTGGCGCGCCCACCTTCGTGGGCTGATTTGCAGTCGCCGAAGGGGCGACTGTAGTCCACGCAGGTGGACTTGGCAAAGGTTGCCGCGGTTTCAACCGCCCATCGCAACGGCTGTTACCGAACTATTTTGTTAAAACTCATTAGCGGGTTTCCTCTTTCCGCCGCCTGGGACTGAATGTCCCAGGCGGGGCCTACTTTCGAACCTCCATCAATTGCCAGATATCGCGAGCTAGATACAATGCAGCCATGACAACACATGCGCCAACTTCTCAACGGGAATCCATTGTCGCGCCCCGGCCCAGCCGCTATCGGTGGCTGGCGCTGGGCGGGGGCATCGTGGCCCTCTCCACCGCGTCCATCCTCATTCGGTTGGCGGGGGATGGGGTGGCGTCGCCGCTGGCGGTGGGGGCGTGGCGCATGTTGCTGGCTACGGCCCTGCTGACGCCGTTGGCGCTTCCCCGTTGGCGGCGTGAGCGGGCGCGCCTCACCCGCCGCGAGATGCGGCTGCTGCTTTTATCCAGCGTGGTGCTGGCGCTGCACTTTGCCACGTGGATTACCTCGCTGGAGTATACCACGGTCGCCAGTTCTGTAATTCTGGTAACTACCAACCCCATCTATGTGGGGCTGGCGTCCCACTTTTTGCTCAAGCAACGCCTGGGGCGAGTCAAGGTAGCGGCTATTGTGGTGGCGCTGGCGGGCAGCGTGCTGATCAGCTATGGCGATTTGGGGATATCGGGGAAGGCGCTGCTGGGGGATGCGCTGGCGTTGTTGGGGGCGCTGGCCGCCTCGGCCTATATCTTGCTGGGGTATGCCGTCCGCCGCAAGCTGTCCACGCTGGCCTATGTCTGGCCCTGCTATGGGCTGGCGGGGGGCTGGTTGCTGTTGTTCTGCCTGCTGACCGGGCAGCCGTTATGGGGATATGCCCCGCAGACGTATGTGTATCTCTTCCTGTTGGCGGTGGTGCCGCAGATTTTGGGCCACTCTACCTTTAACTGGGCGCTGGCGCATGTCTCGCCCCTGGTCGTGACGTTGGCTATTTTGGGGGAGCCGGTGGGCGCGACGCTGTTGGCCGCGCTGATCTTGCACGAGGTCCCCTCTATCGCCGCGTTGGCGGGGGGCGTCTTGATTCTGGCCGGGATTGCGCTCGCTTCCAGGGAAGAGGCGAGCGAGAAAAGCTGATTGCCTGGCTATTTTTCGGCGCGTTTCCGCACGGCCCTGATGAGCGCCACTTGATCGTCCACTTTGGACATGTAATCCACCGCGCCCGCTTTGCGCATGCGCGCTTCCATCTCGGTGCCCTCGTACATGGACAGGCCAATCACCTGCACGTCGGGCAATTCCGCCAGGATGAGCCGGGTGGCCTCTACCCCGTCCATTCCCGGCATGCTCACATCCATCAGCACGACGTTGGGGCGCATACTGCGGGCCAGTTCCACCGCCTCATGACCATCGCTCGCCTGGCCTACCAGTTCGATGCCCGGCTCTTCTATCAGCAGTTGCGCCAGCCCTTCGCGCACGATGGCATGATCATCCACCAGCAATACGCGCACTGGCGGTCTGCCCGCCGTTTCTTGCTTGCCTGCGCCCAGCGATTCGTCGGGCTGGTTGGACTCGGCGAGGAGCCTGGCTAGTTTCGGCACTATCACCTCGCCAGGGCGCAAGGGTGCCCACAGGGTGATCCTGGTGCCTTGCCCCGGCGCGCTCTCGATCTGCATCCGTCCGCCCAGCAGTTGCAGCCGTTCCTGGATGGCAAACAACCCCGAATGGTCGTCGGACTCGAATAAGGCGTCGGGGTCAAACCCCACCCCCTGGTCGGCAACCACGAGTTCGATCTCGTCCCCGTATAGCTGTTTCACGGTGATGACGGCGTGCTGGACCTTGGCGTGTTGGGCCACGTTGAGCAGCAGTTCGCGGGTGGCCTGGAACAGCGTCGCCCGTGTCAGTTCGGGCGTTTGGCTGCGCAGGTCTTGCGCGTCAACCTCTACCGTCAGGCCGAGCTTTTCCTGGACCCAGCGGGCCAGCCAGTGCAGTGCCGGAATCAAACCCGCGTCGTGTAGCACCGGTGGGCTTAGTTCGGCGGTCAGCGAGCGCGACGTGGCGATGGCTTCGGCCAGCACTTCGTCTACGCGCTGGGCGGCGCGGTGCAAGGGGGCCTCTTCTAGCCGCCGGGCGATGGTGTTTACATGCAGGCGCGCCGCTACCAACAACTGCTGCAAATGATCGTGGATCAGACGCGCCATGCGCTGCCGCTCGCGCTCGTGTGCCTGGTTCAGCTTGCCCGCGATGTTGCGGAGTTGCTCGGCTTGCTCGGTTACCTGCTGCTCTAGCGCCGCGTTGAGGGTGCGTAATGCCTGTTCGGCTTGCTTTTGCTCGGTCACATCCCGCAGAATGCCCGCCATGATGTAGGGCTGCCCCTGCTCGCCCCGCACCAGCGTGCGGCTATCGCTCAACCAGCGATACGAACCGTCCTTGTGCAGCCAGCGATATTCCAGGCTGGGCGTCTCGCGGTCGGCTAAAAGATATTGCTCGCGGTCGTCGGGGTGGACTCGCTCGCGCAGACCATCCGTGCCCAGTTCTCGCAATTCCTCCGTGTTGAACCCAGTGATCTCTTCGATAGCCCGGTTCAAATAGGCCGGTTCGCCGGTGCGCAAATCCACAACATAGAGCGCGTCTTGCAGATGCGCCAGAGCGTGCCATACCAGGGAAACCGCCAGCTTGAGTTGGGTGTTGCGTGCTGGAGAGTTGTCCATGAATGTCCTCTACTATGTGCTGTGCGTCAACCAGGGGCCGCTGCTGCTTTGGCAAGATGTCTAGATTGTTAACCCTGTTGGATGTATCTTAGTCGCTTTATATGGGACTTGCAAGCAGTCAAGTTGGAAAAATGGTTCGGCAACATCCATTACAAGTCTCCATAATGCCAGCATCATTGGACCGCCGGCTTCCAGCCGGCATAACTGAAGCCGCCAAGGATGGCCAATGGCGCTAACTTTTGATTGTCGATCACCCCTCACCCTATCCCTCTCCCAGTGGGCGAGGGAACCAGAAACCCTCACCCCCGGCTGTACCCAGCCGCCCGGCTGAAAGCCGCACTCTCCCAGGGGGCGAGGGCGGCATGTATGCCGGTGCCCGAAGGGCGGATGAGGGCAACCTTGATCTTGCCCCAGCACTTGATCCGCGAAATGTTAGCGCCATTAGCCAAAGATGGCGGCGGTCCAATTCCCTCTCGCCGCGCCTTGCAGGCGCGCAAGCTGCGAGTCCCTGATCAAAGGGGCGCGAACAAGGAGTGACGAAATGGCTGATCTCAGGCTGGCCGTGTTGGGTACGGGCTGGTGGTCCACCTTCCAGATTCCCGCCTGGCTCGAGGTGGGAGGCGTGCAACTGGTGGCGCTGTATAATCGCACGCGCTCCAAAGCGGAACAAGCGGCCGCTCAGTACAACGTGCCCCACGTCTATGACGATGCGGAGGAGCTATTCCGGCGCGAGCAGCCGGACGTGGTGGATATCATCGCCGGGACCGACGCCCACGCGCCGCTGGTCTACCTGGCCGCCCGGTATGGCGTGCCGGTGATCTGCCAAAAGCCTATGGCGGGCGACTATGCCACGTGCGAGCGCATGGTACAGACCTGCCGCGCGGCGGGCGTGCCGTTAATGATTCACGAGAACATGCGCTGGCAGACGCCCATCCGCGAGCTACAGCGCATCTTGGCCGAAGGGCGCATTGGCCGCCCATTTCGAGCACGGCTGCAAACCATCGGCTATTCCCCCAGCGAATATATCGAACAGCCCTTCCTGAAGGAGCTTGACCGCCTGATCCTGACCGACATGGGCAGCCACGTGCTGGACGTAGCCCGCTTTTTATTCGGCGAGCCGCACAGCCTCTATTGCCAGCACTGTCGCACACGCGACGACATTCGCGGGGAGGACGTGGCGACGGTGATGCTGCGCTGCGACGAGGTGATCTGCACTTGCGAGATGAGCAGCGCCACCCGCACCGAGTGGGGCCATTACCCTGACCTGTTTGTCTTTGTCGAGGGGACACGCGGCTCGGTGGAGCTGGCCCCGGATTATTGGCTGCGCGTGACCACCGACGACGGCACCTGGGCGCGACGCTACGAGCCGCCCTTTTACCCGTGGGCCAGGGCTGATCAGCCGCATTGGCACGCCAGCATGGTCCCTTGCATCACCAACATGCTGCAAGCCATCCGCACGGGCCAGCAGGCAGAGACCAGCGGCGAGGATAACCTCAAGACCATGCGACTGGTTTACGGAGCCTACGAGTCGGCAGAGCAAAACAAGGTGTTGGCGCTAGAATAGGGCGATGGCTTGAATATAAACATTGCCGAAAAGCAAGCGGGTCACGGCTGCGATAACCGTGACCCGCTCGACATTCCATGAACCCTCTTGTTATTCCAGCGCCTGATAGGTCAGCGTTTTGAACTGGGAATGTATCGGATGAGGGTTGGGGGAGCACTGGGTCATGAACAGGCCGTACAACTCTTCCTGACGGTCTATCCAGAAATAGGTACTGTAGGCCCCGCTCCAGCCAAATTCGCCCACCGAACCAGCCTGACCCGTGGCGGCCACGTCCATCAGCACTTGCATGCCCAGGCTATAGCCATATCCCATCGAGGCCGTGCCCGGCACGCGGAACCCGCGCGTCAGCGCCTCCAGCGGGGCCTGGTTCATCTGCATCAGGGCCACCGTCTTGGGGCTGAGCAGCCGCTCCCCGTCCAGTTCCCCACCGTTGACCAGCATTTGGGCAAAGCGCCCATAGTCGTGCGTGGTGGAATACAGCCCCCCGCCGGGATGCAGATACACCGGCAACGGGAGCGCTTGCCCGGCTTGCAGCCCCGGCTGATCAACGCAATAGCCATAGAGCACGGGCACGCGGCTCGCCTTTTCCGGCGGCAGATCAAAGCCCGTCTCGGTCATCCCCAACGGGTCGAAAATGCGCTCTTGCAGGAATTGCGGGTAGGGTATGCCCGAAATCACCTGGACGAGATACCCCAGCACGTCAATATTCATCCCATAGCGAAACTGCGTGCCGGGCTGGAAGGCCAGCGGCAGGCGGGCCACATCCTCTATCCCGTTTTGCAGCGTGTCCTCGATTCCGGCCTCCTTACGACGCGCGCGCGCCTCGGTATATAGCTGGTCAATCGGGTCGTTGGGGTCAAAGCCATAGCTAAGGCCAGAGGTGTGGGTATACAGGTGGCGCATGGTAATGGGGCGCTCCAGGTCGGCCAACTCCATGCCGCTTTCCGTCTCCCCAACGCGCACCTTGGTCTCCTTAAAGGCGGGGATAAACTCGTACACTGGGGTATTCAGGTTAAAGTACCCCTCTTCGTACAACATGGTGATCGCCACGGCAGTAACCGGCTTGCTCATGGACATGATCCAAAAGATGGCGTCAAGCGACATAGGCTGCTTGGCCTCGACGTTCATCCAGCCAAATGCTCGCTGATAGACAGTCTGGCCGCGCCGGGCAATCGTGACGGTTGCCCCCGGCAGCTTTTCCGCGTCCATGTAACGTTGGATCACCGTGTCAATGCGCGCCAGCCGCTCCTGGCAAACTCCGGTCTTGCTTGGAGTAGAGTTAGACATGATGCACCTTTCTATTCAGGAGATTGGTCAAGGACGATAGTGTCAGTATGCCCGCGCAGGCGGAACGTGTCAAAGAGCGGCGAGTCCAGTCGAGGCCACGGCTCTCAACGCCGCCAGGTGGACACCAGCCGCACGGGCTGGATCAGCAGGTCGAGCGCATCGTTGATATGGCGCACGGCGATATCGGCGGCAGCCAGCGCCGCCACAGCCGCCCCTTCGTCCCCCAAAACGGCGATACCCAGCCCTGCCGCCGCCAGCATGAGCGCGTCGTTGTTGCCGTTGCCAATGGCAATGACCCGTTCGGCCCCCAGGGCCTCGACATAGGCGGCCTTTTGCGCAGACTCGTTGGTCCGGCTGTCGACGGTAGGGCCGCCAGGTTGCGTGCGGGTCAGTTCCAGGCCCAGACGCTCCGCCAGCCCGGCAGCGGTTCCCCGCGTATCGGAGGTCAGCAGCCGAATGGACAGCCGGGCGGCCAGCATTTGCAGGCGCTCGGCCACCCCCGGCAGTAACACGCCGTCTGTCGTCAACGTGCCGTTGATATCCAGCACCAGATATTCCCAAGTGTATGCTCCCATGCCGGGGATTTCAAGCTCAATCATGGTCGCCCCCATAGCTGTTTGTCTGGCGTCTCGCGCCCATCGCGCTGCCACGGCCTTAATGTAGTTCATGCGGTTGGAAGGGTCAAGAGGGCTTGCGATCTCCCAACGAACTCGGACTTGACAAAGCGGGCGAATGGTTATATTATTGCTATTGCGAATCAATTGCAATAATCCACGAAAAGGTTGGAGAATGACCAAGCCATTGGCCGAACACCTCGGCGAGCCGGAAATCGTAGGAGAAGCGTTGCGCCAGGAAGGCAAACGTATGACCCCCCAGCGTGCTCTCCTGTTGCAGATCATTGCCGAAGCGGAGGAGCACCTGGACGCGGAGGAAATCCACCGCCGGGCGCGCGCTCAGGGAGCCCGGCTCAGTCTGTCCACCGTCTACCGCACGCTGTCGGTGTTGAGCGAAATGAATCTCTTGCGCGAGTTGCACCTTGGCGAAGAGCACCATCATTACGAGCGCACCACGGATGACCACTATCACCTGTATTGCCTGGAATGCGGGGAGATCCGCGAATATTGGCCGCCCGACGGCGGGAAGCACCTGCGCCAGATCGCGCAAGAGTGCGGCTTTGAGCTGGTGAGCGCCCGCGTCGAGATGCGTGGCTTTTGCGAGCAATGCCAGGCCAAATTGCAGCGCGAATCGGGCCAGCAGCAGGAATAGCCCCATCCGACACAACGCATCACTGAAAGAGGACTCGCCATGTCAAACACACTCACACGCCACAAGCCAGCCCCCGAAACGGATGCGCCCGCCTGTCATGGCGGACCGCAGGCCGATGTCAGCGGCCTGCCGTTGCTGGCCATTGTCGGCTGCCCCAACGTGGGTAAAAGCGTTCTGTTCAATGTCCTGACGGGGGCATACGTCAGCGTCTCCAATTACCCCGGCACGACGGTCGAGGTGTCACGCGGCAAGGGTCGCGTGGGTAACCGCGAGGTGGGCGTCGTGGATACGCCGGGTATGTACCGGCTATTGCCCATTACGGAAGAAGAGCGCGTTGCGCGACAGATTTTGCTCCACGAGCGCCCGGCGGTGGTCATTCAGGTGGCCGACGCCAAGAACCTGGGCCGAATGCTCCCCATGACCCTGCAACTCATCGAGGCGGGGCTGCCCGTCGTGCTGGACGTGAACCTGATGGACGAGGCAGAGCGCATGGGGCTGCGGGTGGATGTGGCAGCCCTGGAGCAGGCGTTGGGGATACCGGTGGTAGGGACGGCGCTCCCCTCCGGACGAGGCGCGGCGGAGCTGAAAGAGCGGGTGGCCGCTCGGGCGCAGGCATGTTGTAACGAGCAACCCGCCCCGTGCCCCCTCATCCACTATCACCCGACCATCGAAGCGGCGGTGAACGATATCCAAGAGCGGTTGCGCGGCGACTATGCCATGACCAAACGGGCCATCGCTGTGCTGCTATTGCAGAATGACTCCGAGGTCATGGCGTTGGTGCAGGAGCAAGAGGGGCAACAGGCCGAGGAAATCCTGGAAATTGCCCGCGCCACGCAGTCTCGCTTCAAGCAGCCCCTCTCCTATGTGATTGGCCGCCAGCAGCACCAGGCCGCCCAGCGCATTTTGCAGCGCGTGATCCAGTCCCCCGAGCGGCGCGTCACCGGCCTGGCGGAGCGCCTCAGCGATGCCATGATCAAGCCCCTGACCGGCATTCCCATCCTGCTGCTGGCCCTGTTCGCGCTGTACGAGTTTGTCGGCGTGTTTGGGGCGCAAACGCTGGTGGGATTGCTGGAAGAGAACGTCTTTGAAGCCTATATCAACCCCTGGGTAAACCAGGTATTGACGACCTATATCCCCTGGGAAGTCGTGCGTAACCTGTTTGGCGGCGAATATGGGATCCTTACCCTGGCCCTGCGCTATGCCATCGCGCTGTTGTTGCCCATTGTGGGAACGTTCTTTATCGCTTTTTCCATCATCGAGGATAGCGGCTATCTGCCCCGGCTGGCGATGCTGGTAGACCGGGTGTTCAAGCGCATCGGCCTCAACGGGCGGGCGGTGATCCCGATGGTGTTGGGCTTTGGCTGTGACACGATGGCAACCATCGTTACGCGCACGCTGGAAACGCGCCGCGAGCGCGTCCTCGCCACAATTCTGCTGGCGCTGGCGATTCCCTGCTCGGCGCAGTTGGGCGTCATGCTGGGGCTGGTGAGCGGATATCCGGGGATGCTGCTAATCTGGATCGCGATTGTGATGGGGGTATTCCTGCTGGTGGGCCTGCTGGCCGCCAAGGTCATCCCCGGCGAGCGCCCGGCCTTTTACATGGAGATGCCACCCCTGCGGCTGCCCACATTCAAGAATGTGTTGGTCAAGACCTACACGCGCATGGAGTGGTATTTCCGCGAAGTGCTGCCCACGTTCGTTATTGCCAGCGTGCTGATCTGGCTGGGCAACCTGACGGGCCTGTTCGACCTG
>JAAYXX010000094.1 GCA_012515695.1 Chloroflexota bacterium | reverse complement strand
GGGGAAAAGTACGACCTGTGCTTTACCTCCAACTGGGCCAACCCCTACTATGTCAAGGTCAAGAACGGCGTGCTGGCCGATCTCACGGACGCTCTGCCGCAGTGGGCACCCAAGTACTATGGCGGCCTCAACCCGGGCATCTGGCTAGCTCCCAAGGTAGGCGGCCGCATCTATGCAGGCGTGAATCAGCAGATTGTTCCCTCTGCGTTTGGTCCCATCGTTCGCGAGGACCTGGCCCAAAAGTATGGCCTCGACCTGTCTACCATCAAAAAGATCGAGGACATGGAGCCGTTCAACGACCAGATTCTGGAAGGCGAAGGCGGCCAGGTAATCCCCTCAGAGACGACATACTTTTGGTGGTCCACCTACTGGAAGGTCGACGGCGCGCCCTCCTATGGCGCAACCTACTATGATGACGAGGAAATCAAGCTCCGCCACCTGTGGGATATACCCGAATGGAGGCAGTGCATGGAGTTGAGCCGCCGGTGGAATCAGGCGGGCTACACGGACAAGGAACTCGTGCCCGACGCCGCCAAGCAGGCCGCCGTCAACGCGGGCAAGTATGGCTATGTGTTCCACTGTGCCAAGCCGGGCGGAGGCGCCGAACGCAAGGCGTACACTGGCCGTATGTACATCTCGACCATCATCGAAGACCCCTGCTTGCTGACCACCGGCGGCATCATTGCGACCATGACCGGCGTGAACAAGCAGACCTCCAGCCTGGAAGCCTGCATGCGCTACATGGAACTGGTCAACACCGACAAGCCCTTCTACAACCTGCTATGCAAGGGTATCGAGGGCAAGCACTGGGTGTGGGCAGATAAGGAGAAAGAGGTCATCGCTTTCCCCGAGGGTGTAGTCGCCGAGACCCATCCCTACAACCCCAACACCGACTGGGAATTCGGCGACCAGTTCAACGCCTACTATGTCGACCCGGAGCAGGTCGGGGCGTGGGAAGAGACCCGCAAGATCAACGATGCCTCTGTGCCGTCGGTGCTGCTGGGCTTTGCCCTGGATACCGATCCGATCAAGAACGAGATCGCCGAACTATCAGCGGCAAGCGCCGAGTTCTCGGACATGGTAAACGGGCTGGTCGATCTGGAGAAGGCCATCCCTGCTTATATCGACGCACTGATCAACGCTGGCGCGGAAAAGGTGCTGGCCGAGGTGCAGCGTCAGGTTGACGAGTGGAAGGCAACCAAGTAGTTCCTTCGCCTACCGTCCGCAAGCGAGCGGGGCAGCATACACTGCCCCGCCTTTCGCGCCCGCCTTCGGCGCCCGCTTTCCGCGCATCGTCTGACTTGCAATCGCCCATCAAGCGGGATACAATCCCCGCACTCACAAATACAAGCACAAAAATGGTGGGCAAGCGTCTTGAACAAACCACAAGCATGGATGTTACGGTAAATGCAAGTTGAATCTCGCCCTTCCCCTGGGTCGCAGCGCGTCGCCCGGCTGCGCCGCCTGGTGGCCCATGTGCGCGCCCGCCCCCTGGCAGTACTGGGCGTCTCCCTGTTGGCCACGCTGTTGTTCGCCGGAGGTATCGTGCTGGCGTTCGAAGGAGATACCGAGTGGTATCTGCTCTATTACTTTGTCCCCATTGGCGTCCCTTTTGTGGCGCACGTGCTAGAGCGCTCGGAACCGTGGCCCACACTCACCCCCCGCCAACGGCTGATCGAAAAGCTCGTCGTGGGGTTGTCGCTGTTGCGCGCCGTCTGCCCCGTCCCGCTGATCTCTGGGCACGCCCTGTTTCTGACCTACGCGCTGCTCGCCACCAGCAGCACCCTCGTCCGCATCACCGCCGGGCTGGTCCTGTTGGAAGTGGCCTATCTCAAGATATTCGCCTGGCGCGACCCCACCATTATCGGAGGCGTGCTGCTGGGCATCGTCGCCAGCCTTGCCTATCGGCGGTTCCGGCGACCCTGAAAATTGGACCACGCACGCGGACGAATTTTCGTCCGGCAGCATGGCGCATCGGCAACAGCCGCCAGGGATACCGGCGATCCAAACCCTGGCGCGGCTTTCCCTTCCAGGACCAGTTCACTTGCGAAAAGGAACCTTCGGCGGTATAATCTCCGTAACGAGGTTAATACTGTGTATAATGCGGTTCAGGCTACTGGAGCGGGCTTACAAAACGGCCAATCGCTCGCACCAGGGTAGAACAGAGCATTGCCCAGCATACGAGATAGCAGGTATCAGTGGATCACCATCCCCAATCAATTCGAGAAACCATTGTTGTCATAGATTACGGGTCGCAATATAGCCAGTTGATCACCCGACGGGTGCGGGAATGCCAGGTTTATTGTGAAATGCTGCCCTGGGATGCTCCTGCCGAGCAGATTGACGCCCTGGCCCCGCGAGGCATTATCCTCTCCGGTGGCCCCAGCAGCGTCTATGAACCAGGCGCGCCGACGTTGGCCCCGCATCTCGTTGCGCGCGGTGTGCCGGTGTTGGGCATCTGCTACGGCATGCAGCTATTGGGGCACTCCCTGGGCGGCGTGGTCGCGCCCTCACAAAGCAGAGAATACGGCCCGGCGCAGGTATTCGTTGATAATGGTTCCTCGCCGCTATTCGAGGGGTTGCCCGCTCCCCTGGATGTCTGGATGAGCCACGGGGACCGGTTGGAGGCGCTGCCGCCAGGGTTCGCGCCGTTGGCCCATTCGGATAACTCGCCCACCGCCGCTATGGCCGACGAGCAGCGGCGGTTCTACGGGCTGCAATTCCACCCGGAGGTGGCCCATACGCGGCGCGGCATGGACATCCTGCGCAATTTCTGTCTGCGCATCTGCGGCTGTCACGGGGATTGGACGGCAGGTTCCTTCATCGAGGAGAGTATTGCCGCCATTCGCGCCCAGGTGGGCGACGGACAGGTGCTCTGCGCCATCTCGGGCGGAGTTGATTCCAGCGTCGTCGCCAAGCTGGTCAGCCAGGCGGTAGGGAACCAGTTGACGTCGGTGTTTGTGAACAATGGCCTGTTACGCAAGGGTGAGGCCGAGGAAAATATGGCCCGCTTCCGGCGCTATCTGGGCGGCAACCTGATCTTTGTAGACGCCACCGACCGCTTCTTGAGCGCGCTGGCCGGGGTGACCGACCCGGAAGAAAAGCGCAAGATCATCGGGCGCGAGTTTGTCGCCGTATTCGAGGAAGAGGCGCACAAGCTGGGGCGGGTGGACTTTTTGGCGCAGGGCACGCTCTACCCCGACGTAATCGAGAGCGCCACCCCCGCTACCAAATCGGCGGCCAAGATCAAGACCCACCATAACGTGGGCGGCTTGCCAGAGAATATGCGCATGCAGCTCATCGAGCCGTTGCGCTTCCTGTTCAAAGACGAAGTGCGCCAGGTAGGTTCGGCGCTGGGCCTGCCCGATGAGATGGTGTATCGCCCTCCCTTCCCCGGCCCTGGACTGGCCGTGCGGATTTTGGGCGAGGTCACCCGCGAGAGCCTGGATGTCCTGCGTGAGGCAGACGTCATCGTCCGCCAAGAAATCGAGGCTGCCGGGCTGGCGCAAGACATCTGGCAATACTTTGCCGTGCTCACCCCATTGCGTACGGTGGGGGTCATGGGTGATGGGCGCACCTATGCCAATGTGGTGGCCGTGCGCGCTGTCACCAGCGAGGACGCCATGACCGCCGATTGGGCGCGCATCCCCTACGAGGTGCTCGCTCGTATTTCCAACCGAATCGTGAATCAAGTCGCCGGTGTAAACCGCGTCGTGTACGATATTTCCAGCAAGCCCCCGGCTACTATCGAGTGGGAATAGCTCCGGCAAAGCAGTACCGTAGCCTGGAAGGCGGCCCAAACGTTTCCAATGCAGGTGTAACGCCAAGAGGTCCGGCATGGATGATAAAATCAAGCTAGAAATAGACCTTTTCAGCAATCAAGCTGGCAATTGGCAGGCACATCCAGCGAACATGAGTGTGGTGGATGTCTCGGCTCATCGCTCGCGGTCGAGCCGCGGCAACCTCTACATTCTGATCGAGACCCCTTCCCGAAGCGTCTTGGGCGATTCGCTCTACAACCAGCTTATCCAGACCATCACCGACAGCTACTACAGCGTGTCGGGCAGCATCACTCGCGGCCTGCGGGCGGCCCTGATGGCGGCAAACGAGTCGCTTTTCGAGAGCAACCTGCGGGCAGATAGCGAGCATCGCACCTTTGCAGGGCTGGGGTGCCTTGTGATCCGCGACGAAGACGTGTACATCGGCCAACTCGGCCCCTCCCTGGTCAGCCATATCCATCAGGGAGATGTGACCCGCTATCCCGCCGAGTCGGTCTGGCTACGCAGCGCGGACCCAGGGGCTTTTGACCTGAACCGGGAGCCGCCCGCGGGCTTGCGCCGGGATATTGAGCCGAATCTGTACCACCTGACGCTATCTCCGGGGGATGCGCTAGTCCTTTCCAGCACGTCGCTGGGACGCATCACAACCCCGCAAGGGCTGTTGCAGGTGGTGGATAGCTCCGATAGCAGGCCAATCGCCGAGCGCATTCACGCCGTTACCAACGGCCAGGATGTTGACGTCATCCTTATTCAGAGCGCGGGAGCGCAGCCGTCCGCGAACAAGCCGCCTTTGTCCTTTGCCGCGCCGTTCAGGACACGCGAGGCGCGCCCCGACCCGCCCGAGTCGCCGCCCTTCCAGCCGCCGGAGCCGGATAGCGCCGCGCCACGCACAGCGCCGCCATTCGCCAGCCCGTTCACTCCACCCGAGCCTGTTGAAGCGACGTCGCCGCCGTTCCCTTTCGCCCCCAAACCCGCGTCAGCGCCCGACGCCACTGTAGCAGACGGCGCTGCTGTAGCAGATGGCATCGCCGACGACGAGGACGATTGGGAAGAAGCGGACTGGGAAGAGGTGCAGGAATCGCCGCAACCTGCGAGGCAACCTCTTGTCAATCTGAGTCAGTTCAAAGAGAACCTGAGCGAAGGAGCTTCCAGGCTCCGCCAGGGCACACAGGAGTTCCTGATGCGCGTACTCCCTGATGCTTTGCCAGAACGACCCGCCAACCCCGAACCGGCAAGCCGGGGCAATGCGCTCTCGCTGAGTGGGCGCGCCCTGGTCGCTGTGGCTCTGGCCATCCCGTTGGTCATGCTGATGATCGTCATCACCACACGGGTGCAATACGAGCGGGCCAGATACGGCCACTTTAATGATCTCAAAATTGAGGCCCAGACCGCCTATGACACAGCGGTCAACATGCAAGACCAGAACGCCGTCAGACAAGGGCTGTATGAAGCCCTGGCAATGACCGAGGAAGGGCTGGCTATGGAACCCGCCGACGAGACCCTCACGGCGCTGGGCCGACGCATCCGCCGCAAGCTGGACGAGATCGACAATGTGTATCGGCTGTACCACTTTTGGCAACTCACCGACCTGGAAGATGACGCTACCTCTACCACCGACTCGACGCGCATCGTCATCCACGGCATAGACGTCTACCTGCTCAACCGGGGCAGCGACCGCATCTACAAGTACATGCTGAACGATGTGGGCGACGCCTTGCAGCCGGTGGAGAGCAGCCCCATCCTGGCGCAAAAGGGAGAGCTGCGGGGAGGCGTCACGCTGGGGGATATGGTTGATCTGGCATGGATGAAGGCCGGCGGACAACGCACGGCTGAATCGCTCGTCATGCTAGAGCGCACGGGCGTGCTGCTCTCCTACGACCCGCAACAGGGGATTGACGTGCTGCCCGTGGCCGATAGCGACATCTGGCTCAAGCCCCAGGCCATCGCCAGCTACTTTGGCAACCTGTACGTGCTCGACCCCCTGCTGGGCCGCATCCTGAAATACGTGCCGACGGACAACGCCTACACCACGCCCCCGTCGGATTATCTGGATCGCCAACTGGACATAGACCTCACCGGCGCGGTGGACATGGCTATTGACGGCAACCTCTACCTGCTATTTGCCGATGGCCGCATCGTCAAGTTGCTGAACGGGGAGCCGCAACCCTTCAACATGGCCAGCCTGCCTACCCCCATGCGTAGCCCGACCACGATTTTCGTGTCTGGCCCGCAAGAGCCGGACGGCGAGGGCTATGTGTATGTGACGGACGCGGGCAATGAGCGGATTGTCCAGTTCGACAAGAATGGCAATTTCGTGCGCCAATTCCAGGCCAATCTGGGCGAGTCGCAGATGCAAAAGCTGCGCGGGCTGTATGTCGATGAAGAGCGCGGGCGCATGTTCATCTTGAGCGGTCAGTCTCTCTGGCTGGCGGAACTCCCCGCGCTGGGGAGCCAGCCGGGCTGAACGTACCGCCGGATGTCAGGCGTCCGGCTTGGGATGGGATAGAATGACCAAGATTTTCGCAATCGAGACTTCGTGTGATGAAACGGCGGCCGCCGTCGTACAGGATGGCCGCCTCGTGCTTTCTAACGTGGTGTCCTCGCAGATCGAGCTGCACCAACAATATGGCGGCGTGTTTCCCGAAATGGCCTCGCGCCAGCATATCCTCTCCGTCACCCCCGTCATCCGACAGGCATTGGAGAATGCCAGCGTAGACTGGGACGACCTGGACGCCATCGCCGTGATCAACGGGCCAGGGCTGGCGGGTTCGCTGCTGGTAGGGGTCAACGCCGCCAAGGGGCTGGCGCTGGCTACGGGGCTGCCGCTGGTGGGCGTCAACCATGTCGAGGCGCACGTCTATGCCAACTGGCTGCTGCCCCCCGGCGAAGACGAGGCGACCTTTACCCCGCCTTCTTTTCCCCTGGTCTGTCTGGTCGTCTCTGGCGGGCATACTGACCTGATTCTGATGCGCGAGCATGACGACTACCAACTGCTGGGCCGCACCATTGACGACGCCGCCGGGGAAGCGTTCGACAAGGTGGCGCGCTTGCTGGGGCTGGGCTATCCCGGCGGGCCGATCATCGAGCGCGTCGCGCAGGAAGGCAACCCCACCGCGTTTAGCCTGCCCCGCGCTCTACGTATCGGCACGTACGAGTTCAGCTTCAGCGGGCTGAAAACGGCTGTCCTGCGGCTGGTGCAAGACTTGCAGCGCGAACAGGGGATTGAGGTGCAAATCCACGGCACCAAGCTGGCGGACGCTACGCCGGAAAACATGGCCGCGTTGCCACTGGCAGACATTGCCGCCAGCTTTCAGGCCGCTGTCGTGGACGCGCTGGTGGAGAAAACGGCCCTTGCCGCGGAGGAATTCCACGTAGCGCAGGTAATCATGGCCGGGGGCGTGGCGGCCAACAAGCTGCTGCGCGCCGAGATGTCGCGCCGCGTGGGCGTGCCTGTGCGCTACCCGCCCATTCGCTTTTGCACGGACAACGCCGCGATGGTGGGAGCGGCGGGTTACTATCGCTTCCTGGGCGGCAGGCGCTCCTCGCTGGCGCTGGACGTGATCCCTAATCTGCGGTTGGTTTGATGGGCTTTTTCGAGCAGGTGCACCGGCTGGTCGGCCAGGTGCCGCGTGGCCGCGTCGTTACCTATGGGCAAATCGCTCAGGCGTTGGGCCGCCCGCATGGGGCGCGCGCGGTGGGCTGGGCGATGCGCCAATGCCCGGACGACCTGCCCTGGCATCGGGTGGTGAACGCGCAGGGCCGCATCAGCCTACGCGGAATGTATGCACACTGCGACCTGCAACGCGCCCTGCTGGAAGAAGAGGGCGTCATCTTTGACCCCGCTGACCGCATTGACCTGCGCCGCTTTGGCTGGGACGGCTTCTAGGCCACGCAAACGTAGCCGCGCCATTCTGGCGCGTAATCCCGCGCCAGAATGGCGCGCCTACAAACTGCCCGCCCTTGAAGCCCCTTGGGTGAGGGTCTGGTTCCCTCGCCCACTGGGAGAGGGAGCGGCTCCGTAGGAGCCGAGGGTGAGGGCATGGCCGAGGGTAAGGGGAGTAGAGTTATAGATGTCTAGCGTACAAGACGAGTTGCGGCGGCTGCCCGCTGTGGACCAGATTATGCTTCAGGCCCCCGCCGCCGACTGGATACAGGTGTATGGGCGAGACGCCGTCATTGAGGCGATCCGCGCAACGCTCGACGCATTGCGGGGCGACATCAGGCGGGGGGCTGCGTATCCGGGGGAAGCCGACCTTCTGCGGCGCGTGCAGGACCGCCTGGAGCAGCTGGTCGCCCCCACCCTGCGCCCCGTGATCAACGCCACCGGCGTCGTCCTGCACACCAACCTGGGCCGCGCCCCTCTCAGCACAGACGCGCTGGAGGCCATGCGCCAGGCGGGCGAAGGGTATACCAATCTCGAGTTCGACCTGGACAGCGGGCGGCGCGGCTCGCGCTATGTCCACGCCGAAGCCCTGCTCTGTCGGCTCACCGGCGCAGAGGCCGCGCTGCTGGTCAATAACAACGCCGGGGCGGTGCTGCTGGTGCTTTCGGCCCTTGCCCAAGGCCGACAGGTCATTATCTCACGCGGCCAGTTGGTCGAGATCGGTGGAGGCTTTCGCATCCCCGACGTGATGGCCCAGAGCGGCGCGCACCTGGTCGAAGTGGGCACCACCAACCGCACCTATGTGCGCGATTACGCCACCGCCATTACCGACGAGACCGCCGCCTTGATGCGCGTTCACACCAGCAACTTTCGCGTGATGGGCTTTACCTATGCCCCATCGTTGAGCGAGTTTGTAGCTCTGGCCGCTGAGCACAATTTATTGCTGCTGGACGACCTGGGGAGCGGCACGCTGATCGACACCCAGCCCTTTGGCCTGACCCACGAACCGACGGTACAGGAAAGCGTGGCGCAGGGGGCCGATGTGGTCACTTTCAGCGGGGACAAGCTGCTAGGCGGGCCACAGGCGGGCATCATCGTGGGCAAGGCCGAGCTTATCGAGCGCCTGCGCCGGTTTCCGCTTACCCGCGCCCTGCGGGTAGACAAGACCACCATCGCGGGCATTCAGGCCAACCTGCTACATTACGTCAAGGGTGAGGCGGTGAGCAAAATCCCCATCTGGCAGATGATCGCCCTTTCCCTGGACGAACTGGCGGCTCGCGCCAAAAAGCTGGTGGACGCGCTGGGGCCTGCCGGGGCGGGCTGCGCCTTGTGGCCGGGGCGCTCGATGATCGGCGGCGGCTCGCTGCCAGAGGAAAGCCTGCCCACGATGTTGGTCGCGCTACCCGGCGATGATAGCACTGCCCTGGCCCAATCTCTGCGTACAGGGCAGCCCGCCATTGTAGCCCGCATTCAAGACGAGCGCGTTGTGTTGGACTTGCGTACCGT
Organism: Chloroflexota bacterium; assembly: GCA_012515695.1. Taxonomy (GTDB): domain Bacteria; phylum Chloroflexota; class Anaerolineae; order UBA1429; family UBA1429; genus JAAYXX01. Next base: position 12,770 of record JAAYXX010000094.1, on the reverse strand, counting down.
GCTGCCCTCTCAAGAGGAGGCGCTAATCGCCCGGCTGCGGCAACTGCTCTAGCGTCAGGGAATAGTTGGCTGGCTCGGTGGTATAGGGCGTCATCGCCGAGATAATCAGATACGCCCGCTGCACGCGCTCGCCAAACCCCTCGATGGTCCATTCCCCGCGCCCGTCCGCCCCCACGGGCAGCCGAGTGATGCGCGGTTGCGGGCCTTGTGGCTGGGCGGCATACTCCACCAACTGCACGGTATAGCGTTGGGGTAACACGTTCTCGTGTGACATAAAGCCCTGTGCCCGCCAGCCGTCCTCGCCGCTTTCCACGTCGTCCGCAAACCCCACAGCGGCCAGCTCAAAATCATCCAGGCACAACCCCGCCCGGTGCACCGTATCGTCGGTGATATAGTCAAACCGCACAATCACCTCTTGCCCGCAAAAGGGAGTCAGGTCGAGGCTCTCGCGCACCCACTGGGGCTGCCCCTCGATTTGCTCCGCCGGGTGGCCGGACATCCCCGTATAGCCGGGGCCGAGCGCGTTGCCCGTCGGGTCATAGTCGGTCATGTGCGCGCCTCGCACCAATTGCCAGCTTTGCCCGCCGTCGGTAGACACGCGCACGTGGGCGTAATCCCAGCCGCTTTCAATGTCGTACCACAGATTGAACGTCAGCGTGGCCTCGCTCGCGCCCGTCAGGTCAAAGGTGCGCTCTAACGTGGAATGGCTCACATCCCCCCGGTTCGACCACCACTGAAAGCGGCCACTGGTCGGCTCGTTGGGAACCAGCCGGACGGTGGGCGCTCCGGCAAACGCCAGCCGCAGATTTCCCGCGCCATCGGGCATTAGCTCGAAATAGTCGGCGGCATACTGACGCACCTGCCCCGCTTCCTCGTGCGGGTAGGTCTCTACCCGGCGCGCGGGGCGCACATGCACATCTGCCTCCCGATAGCCGTACTCCCCTGCGCCCAGCAAGGGGTCGTCCAGCAGGTTAGCGACCAGCCAGTCGGCGAACAGGTCATCGAAAGCCACCCCCCGCCCTTGCAGCACGGCATCAAAGCCAGCAATCCCATTCGCATCATGCTGTAGCAGGGCGCGCAACGCCTCCGGCCCAAAGCGATCCGCGAAATAGCGCAAGAACAAGTACGAAGCGCCATAGTGCGCGCCCAACTGGTCGGGATCGTCCGGCCAGTGGTTGAGTTGCAAGTCAGGGTTCGCCTCGAAAAGCTGCACAAACCCACGCGGCCAGGCGTATCCGTTCAACTGCTCCGCCAGTTCCGACGCCCCCTCATTGACCCACGTGTCTTCATTGCTGTCCTGATGCCAGTGGATCATGTGCTGGAATTCGTGGGCCAGCACCGCGTTATAGCTATCGGTTCCCGGCGCCAGCGCCTCGACGTTCATAAAGAACATCTCGCGCTCGTTGCTGTAGGGATTTACCAGACGCGAATACTCGTTCGCGCTGGTGAAATAGCCCACCGCCCCGTCAAAGCGGGTGTTCAATACCACCAGCCGCGCATCGCCATCCACCCCCGGCGTCCATTCACTGCCGAAATAGCGATGATTCGTCGGGTAGATACGCTCCTCCAGGACGGCGGCGGAATGCTCCAACCCCTGTTGGCTGACCAACAGGCCATCTTCGACCCACATTTGCAGATGGTCGGTCTGCACGCGCAGCGTGGCGGTGATCTCGGAGGTGCGCGGGACTTCCATGTTGCCCACATAAAAGCGGGCCTGGTCGCCGATGGCGTAGGCTATCGGCGTGGCGTGTACGATGCGCGGCACAGGCTGGCCGCCCCTTTGCAGGCTGCTCACCAGCTCAACATAGTCACGCGGCGGCATAGGGTTTTGATCCAGGCGGGCGAGCAGGTCGGGGGTGGGGCCGGGAGCAGGCGTGGCGGACGGCGAGGCCGTCGCCCGCGCAACAGGGGTAGCGGCTGCTGTTGGCACATTGGCGGGGGTCTGCGGGGCGGCGGTAAGCGCCGGAACCGGGGTGGCCGCCGGGTGCGCGAGCCGACAACCACCCGCTACCAGCGCCAGCAGCAACAGCGCAAGGACGATTGCCGCCCAAGAAGGCGGCACTCCATGTGAAGGACCGCCTGCATCCTGCCAGCCTGGTCTGCCGCCAAGGATGGCGGCGCTCCGTCCGTAGCCGCGGCATTCCTGCCGCGCTATCCCATAGCGCGCTCTGGCCGCCAGGGATAGCGGCGCTCCATAGGCACGGTTCCCATGATGTGGCTGGCAAGTCCCCTCATCCGCCCTTCGGGCATCGACAATATGCCGCTCGGCATACTGCCGCCTTCTCCCCAAGGAGAAGGCGATCAGGCGCGGCATACATGCCGCCCTCGCCCCCTGGGAGAGGGAGCGGCTGGGTACAGCCGGGGTGAGGGTGGTGAGGGGGCATCTTTTACCCCGCGCTCGCTTTCGCCGAAACATCATCAGGACTTGCGAATTTCTAGCTGCCCTCCGCAATTGGGGCATTTGCGTAGCGCCGTACGCACGGGCAACTCGGTGCCACAGTAGGGACAAACCTTCTCAGACAGCGAAGGCGCCAACCCAGACACCACATATACCACCCGGTCTTCCCGTTGCTCGCGGGTTGCCGTCCCCTTGGCCACCAACTCCTCTAGCGTATCGCTGGCCAACTCGTTGGAGATGCGATACTCGGCGCGCAGTTGCGCCACCGTCAGTTCGCCGCCCAGCCGCCGGGCCAGTTCCACCGCGTTAGTTTGCAGGGCTTCGGGGCTGATGTCGGCCAGCCGTCGGAGGCGTCGCAGACCGGCAACCAGCAAAAAGGCGCCGACTGCCAGCAACACCAGCGCCACCAGGATTCGGCTGGGCTGGTTCAGCGCGGCAATCAGAAAGAGGATGCCCAGGGTAAAGAACGGGATAGATGCGATAACAGCTAGAATGGCAGGCAGTTTTTTCATCTCTATGCTCCCAGTCTATGCGAATGGTTACTTCCAGGCCTTGGTAGCTTCATTCAGGGCTTCGCCCATGTCCTCAAACAGGGCCTGAATCTTGGCGTCGGTCAGGCGCTCCTTGACATACCCGTCAATGATCTGGCTGAACTCGACGGGGTTCATGCCCATATACTTGTCATCCTTGACCCTGGCCGCCAGCTCTTTCCATGTTTCGTTCAAGACCGCCGCCGAGCCGGGCAGCGGCACCTTGACCTGAGCCAGGTTATAGCGGCGCTGCTCTTGCAAAACGGTGCTCACGCTGCGCTGAAAACGCTGCATCCCCTCGCCCACGCCCTTGGTAATGCCCAGGGCCTCGGCCACGGCGCGCAAGCCCTGCTCATAGCTCCAGCGCACATGGTTGCGCTGGACCAATTCCGCCAGCGCCTCCCCCAACTCTCCGGAAACCGCCGGTGGCTCGGTCAGTTCCTCCAGCACCCGCTGGATGGCCGCCTGCTCGGCGAGAGCGTCGAGATTCGCCGTCAGGTGATCGAGCCGCCCCTGCGCCTCGGAAACCTTGATGCTTTCCTGCTGCCACTCGGCGCGCATCTGGCCTTGGGTCTCCCCGGCCTCCTCCAGCCGCTTCTGCCAATCGTGGCGCACCTGAGCAAGCTGCTTGTACACCTCGCCCTGTTTGCGCTTGGCGTCTCGCTGGATGCGCTTCAACCTGCGAATCTTGCCCATATGCGTGAGCCAACCAAAGGGGAAGGTGTCCAGGCTGTCCAACTGCTCAAAAGCGTCGGCATATTCATCTTCCAGCCGCACCATCTCCGCCTTGAGCCGTTCCTCCGCCTCGTTCAATTCGGGGTTTGCGCCACGCAAATCATCCAGCGACTGCTGCGATTTCGCCAGCAGGTCGTCCATCTTGGCCTGTCCAGCACGGATGGCCTGCTCCAGATCGGCGATTTCCCGCTGGATACGAGCGCGCTCCTCCTGCTCCGTCTTGTCGATGAGCCGGGCGAACGCTGGAGGCATCTCGCTACGTTGGGCCACCACACGGGGGTAACAGTAGGAGAACTTGTCCTGCCAGGCGTCCAGTTCGCGCTTGAAAATATCGTTGAACTGGTATTGGACCTCTTCGATCTCCTTATAGCAGGCTTGAATCTCCCGGTGCTTGTCGCCCAGGTAGCGATGGAAATCGTCCAGGTTCATTCTGTAAACGCGTTCTTCCGTCTTGGCCATATTTGCCTCCGTGCTCAATTGCCCCGCATAAGCAAACGCGCGTCGCGCGCTCGCCTACGATAGCCCCACGCCCCGGGTCCCCGACCACAACTCGCGCTTGAGCCGCCACAATGGCGCGGCCCAGGGCGGGCCGCCGGGCGCGATGGGTTTCAACTCGTCAAAGCCGCCGCGCTGGTCCCAATACAGTGGGCAGGCCCCACAGCAAATATCGCGAATCTCGCAACGCTGGCACACCGGCGGGATAAACTCTTTGCGCCGCCAATACAGCGCCGTGCGCGTGTACCACACCTTGTCGAATGGCTCGCGCAACAGGTCGCCAATGCCCTGGTCAAAGCTGGAACAAGGGATCAACTGCCCCGCCGGGTTCACCGAGATCAGGCCATCCACGCAAGCGCACGACTTGGAACCCAGCCCGGCCTTGACCGGATTGAACAAGCAATAGGGTACGGGCGAATACCAGACAAAGCGCACCCCTTTTTCCCTGGCCCGCTGTTGCACCGCGTCAATGATCGCGCCGATTTCGGTATACGAGATATCGTCTTCGGCGTGCTCCAGGGCCGTCCCCGTGCGGATGACCATGTTCATGCTAAAATATTCCGAATGCAGTTCGTCAGCGATATAGTCCACCAACTGTAGCAGGTGGGCGCGGTTGCCCCCGCAGATGGTCGTGTTGGTGTGCGTGTGAATGCCAGCAGCGCGCAGATTCCGCACCCCCTGCACAGCCAGCTCCCACGCGCCGGGGTGCTGGGTGATGGCGTCGTGAATCTCGGCGCAACCAGCCTCCACGCTGACCTGCGCCGAATCCAGCCCAGCCGCGGCCAGCTCTTCTACGTAGGCCATCTCGCCGCACTTGATCCCGTTGGTGATCAGGTTCACCCGCATCCCCTTGCCCTTGGCATAAGCCGCCAGCTCGACCAGATCGGGCCGCAGCGTCGGCTCGCCGCCGGTAAACGACACCGTAGGGCAATGGGCCTCGTCGTAGATACGGTCAATGATCACCTTTACCTCGGCGGTGGTCATTTCGGAAACCTCGCGCCCGCGCTTGGGCGCGTCGGCATAGCAAAAGGTGCAGCGGTTCTGGCAGCGATAGGTCAAGGCGATTTCCGACAGCACGGGCAATTCCCGGTGATGGCTGCCAAAGCCGGTCTGTTTGATGCTGGGCGCTCCGCAAACATCATCGTTCAGCAGCGCCGACACGCTGATCAGCAGCTTTTTCAGGTCCTCGCGCACGCGCTGCGGGTCGGTCTGATAGCGTTCCGCCACCTCGGCCACCACAGCGTCGGCGTTGGGGCCATCCGGGTCAGTATACAGCCGGTGCAACATCTGGGTAGCCGTGGCGTTCAGATGGTGCAGGCGGTTGGGCCGCAGGATAATCAGGCCATCTTCTGGCCGGATGTAGATATATTCGCGGGTCGCGTTCACCAATTCGGCGGCAAACCGCTGCAAATCCAAGGGTTGCGAGTCGTTCTCCATCTGTACTCTCATCTAGAAGCGGCTGACGCAGGCGCTATGACACGCGCTGTGGCAGGCGCTATGGCATACACAAGCACTATGGCACGCGCTATGGCAGGCATCATGGACGCAGGCGCTATGGCACGCGTCGTGGACGCAAGCCGAATGGCATGCGCTATGGCAGGCCGAGTGACAGGCGTCGTACCCCACATCCTGGCCCTCTGGCGTAGTGCCAAACAGGCGGCCCACTCCCTCCTCGATGCGCGTCACCGTCCCGCTAATGGTGTCCTCGACGCTACGGGTCAGGTTCTCCGCCATGCGTTCCAGCGGGGCGATGGCTTCGCCCGCCGCCGTGACCACGGGCGGCACTTTGGGGCCACCGGGCTGCACCGGACGCCCCGCCCCGGTCGGACTGCTCGACTCGTAGCTGCGCGGGCGGTTGCTCAAGATGATCCACGGCAAATAATTGGGCATAGGCTCATTCTGCGGACGCCGCCGCCATTCGCGCTCATACTCGTCATAGGCGGTGTCAATCCGCCGCTGATAGGCGCGCCGGGTAGCCTCCGGGTCGGCGTTCCACATTTTGGGCTGCACCACGGTAGCTACTGCCGCGAGAATATCGGGTATCTTGGTCTTGTCTACCGTGCCATCCTCTTTAATGGCGTCTATCAGGGCCTTTTCATAAGGCGCTACTTCGGCGTCGGGCTGGAGCACTTCCATCTGTAGCGGGTGGTGGTTGATGATATTCACAACGCCCCGCTGCTCCAGCGCCAACACAATCAAGGCGATGGTCTTGGTCGAGTTGCCCATGTAAAAAGCGGTCTCGATGGCGTTCAGGTCGGGCACGACTCCCGGCGTCTGGAACGTCTCAATCTCGATTTCCGGCGGCTCGTAGGTGGGCTTGGGCTTGCGCTTGCGTAGAGCGAACACCAGCGAAAGCATCACTCCAAGCGTTACAAAGCCCCCCGTGCAAAAGGTCAACTGCAACGCCTGGCGGGGCAGGCCCAGAAACCCCGTGGGCACGGGCGTCGCCGTAGGCTGCACGCCGCCGCCCGCAGGAGGCACGCCCGTGGTCGTGGGCCTGAGCGGGATGGGCGTCTCCTGGGTTGTGGTGATATAGCGGGCTGGCAGGTAGAAACGAGGCTGCATGTTCGTTTCGGGCGGGAGGTTGTCTTCGCGCACGAAAATAGACAGCCACGACTGGCCCGATTGCTCGTCGGGCGTGGCGAAATAGACCCATCGGTCAAAGTCGTCTACGTTCTCAGTGATCAGACCGGTTTCGTCTACGATGGCGTCCGTCACCTGTTCGGCCTCGGTGACGCCCTCTGGCAAGGGAACCGGCAGGATGTAGCGAATCTCTTGCCGCGTAATGGGCAGGCTCCACTGGAACGGCGCCCACACGATCAGCCGATAGTCCTCGCCGTTGATCTGGGTGGGATCAAACACCGAGCGGTCCACGGTAAAGCGCACCATAATCTCGTACTGCTCATTCTGGCGAGTGGGCTGCTCGAAATTCACCTGATAGAACTCGGGGCCGCCGGTAAGGTTGACGGTAAAAGCTCCATCTGGCCCCTGTCCGCTAGAGGAAACAATTGTATGATCTGGCGGGAAAGGCCCCATCCCCTGAATGCGCTCGCGTCCCCGCTCCAACTCGGTGAACGTCAGGGTATAGCGCACGTCCAGTCGCCCATCATTCAGCACGACGACGTACGCGTCTACCAGATCCAGGCGCACCGGTTCTTGCGCCAGGACTGGGCCTGTCGCCAGCAGAAGCGTCAGCAGGACGAGTATGGGTATAGCGATTCGACGCATGGTCAGTTCCTCCCCCTACGAAATGAAAACCTCTGTCGCAGCACGCGCCAGGCAAACCGGGGCAGCGCCAACATGCGCCGCCAGCGCCACGGCTCGCGCCAGAGGCGGTGCAGCCATTCCAGGCCAGCCCGCCGCATCCACAGGGGTGCGCGCACAGCCACCCCTGCGATAAAATCAAACGTGCCCCCCACTCCCATGCACACCGGCACACCCAGCCGCGCCAGATTGCGGTGAATCCACACATCCTGGCGGGGCGCGCCATAGGCCACGAACAGCACATCGGGCGACGCGGCCACAATTCGCGCCACAATCTCGTCCTCTTCTGTCGGGTCGGGGGACCCGGCATACGTGCCGACAATTTGCAGCCCCGGATAGTCGCGCTGCAACACCGCCGCCGCCTGCTCGGCTACCCCTGGCGCTGCGCCCAGCAGGTACAGCCGATAGCCACGGGCCGCGCTCAATCGGGCGATCAGCGGGACGGTGTCCGAGCCGGTCACCCGCTCGCGCAAAGGGTGGCCCAACAACCGCGCCGCCCACAACAGCCCGGCCCCATCGGGCAGTGAGAGATCGCATTCCTCTAGCACTACGTGAAATGCGCCGTCTTGTTGCGCCCGCATGACAAATTCGGGGTTCACCGTGGCAATTTGGTGAGGTTGCCCTTTGGCGATAAAGCGTTCGATCAGGGCGAGCGTTTCGGCGGTGGTGACGTTATCCACCCGCACGCCCAGAATATTTACAGAGTCCATGCCCGTGCCCGTTCTAGTGTAGGTTGCGCGCAGATCACCCGCACCCCCTGGAAAGGAATTGGACCGCTGGATTCCAGCCGGCATAATTCCAAGCCGCCAAGGATGGCGGCGGTCCAATTTGTCCGCCTCTAAACCCAAAGGGCGAGGGTGAATCCAGGGAGATGCCGAAATGCGGGATACTCCAGGGTAAAGATGATGCCAGGGTGAGGGCCAGACCGCGAGTAAGGGTCATCCCGCTACCCGACCGCGGCGACCAGCGCGCCCAACACCTGTTGCGCGCAACGTTGCCAGCTAAAAGCCTGCACCTGGCGGCGCCCCCGCTCGATCATACGCAACCGCAATTCTTGGTCTGAGCATACTTGATCTAGAGCGCGTGTCAAAGCGCGCGCGTCCGCCGGATCGAACAGCAGCGCCGCATCCCCCGCCACCTCTGGCAGAGAAGACACGTTGGAACAAATCACCGGCGTATCGCAGGCCATCGCCTCCAACACCGGCAGGCCAAACCCCTCGTACCAACTGGGCAGCACATACGCCAGCGCCCCGCTCAACAACGCGGGCAAATCCTCGGCGGGCGCATAGCCGGTGAACACCACCCGCCCGGCGACCTCCAGGCTGCGAGCCAGAGCCAGGATTTGCTCGTACAGCCAGCCCTGTTTGCCCACAATCACCAGGCGCACATCAGCAGCCATCGGCTGCTCGGCCACCCACGCCGCAAAGGCCCGCAGAAGCGTCTCTAGATTTTTGCGCGGCTGAATCGTGCCCACATAGAGGATATAGCGCGGCCCCGTGCCATAGCGGCGGCGCGTCTGCTCCAACACCGCCTCATCCGTCACCGGCTGCATCCCCTCCGCCCCCGCCGGATACGCCACCACCATCTTGGCCGGGTCAACCCCATAGCAAGCGGCCAAATCGTCGCGGGTTGCTTTGGAATCCACAATCACCCGCTGGGCCACGCGCGCGTTAAAGCGGGTGGCCCAATCCAGGTAGCGGCGCGCAAAAGGCGTGTGGGCCTCTGGGTAGTGCAGATAGCCCAGGTCATGCACGGTTGCCACGCAATGCCGGGGGTGCGCCAATGGCAGCACGTGCGCGGGCACAAACAGCACATCGGGCGGGCGGCGCGTCACCTCCCACGCCAGCCGGATATGCGTCCACAGCCGGGGAAAGGGCATCACCCGCCATTCTACCCGCTCATCGCGGAGGAACAGGCCCGGCTCTGGAGCGCGGTTAAAGTACAGCCGGAAGCGATGCACTGCCCCTTCCTGCAAGAGCGCCCGGATGAGATAGAGGGAATAGTTTTCGGTTCCGGTGCGCTGGGGAACGACGGCCCGGCTGGCATCCACTCCAATTAGCATCAATCTACTGCTTGCGTTGCGCCAAAAACTGGATGACCAGGCCAATTCCCACCAACACCAGCAAGAGCGGCCACAACCGGGCCACCTGCCGCCCCAATGCCGGGTCGAGCGCGCCGTAGGTGAAGGCAAAGCCCACGCCACCCACCAGCAGACCGGCCAGCCCCAGCGCCAGGTTGGCAAAGGCACGCGGGGCAAATATCCATTCGGCCAGCCATCCCACGCCAGCAATCGCCGGGAAGATGGGCCACAACTGGGCCATGTCGCTCCATTCTGCTGGCCCCACGGTAATATAGAGGAACACCAGGCCGCTCAACGTGCCGACGATGCCGAACCAGAACGCGCCCGAATCGTGCTCCTTCTCGCGCAGGCCCCCCACGAACGAGAGTATCCCTCCGATGATCAGGATGACGGGCCAGAGGCGTTCCATACTGAGCCATTCCACGCCCAGAGACGACAACAAGAACCAGACGCCAATCAGGATCAGCAGAATGCCCGGAATCATTGCCCTTTTGTTCATAATGCTCCTTCTACCCTCCAGCGGGTAGGCGTCTCGGCGGCCAACTGCCGCTCAATGTACGACTGTGGAGATCACCTGCGCTGCACCCGCCAACAGTAACGCTGTCGCTATTTTACTATCGTTTTCGCCATTCGCCAGCGCAATCAGGCAGCCGCCCCGCCCCCCGCCGGAGAGCTTGGCTCCCTTGGCCCCGGCCTCCCTGGCGACCTCGATTAGCCGGTCTAGCTCTGGGCTGGAAACGCCCAGCTCGCGCAAGATGGCCTGGTTCTCGTCCATCAATGCCCCCAGCGCGTCCACGTCGCCCACAGCAATGGCCTGCCGGGCAGCGTCGACGATCTGCCCCACGCCGTCGAATAGCGCCTCATAGCGGAGGCGGTCCGCCTGCCATTGCTGGCGCACGTCCGCCACGGTGTCTCGCGTGCGCGAGGGGACGCCCGTGTCAGCGACGAGCAGCGTAAAGGGGCGGCCCACCCAAAAGATGTCCATGCGCTCCCCTTTGACGAAATAGACCGGCTTTTCAAAGGCGACCACCGTATTGTCAATGCCGCTGGGCGTGCCGTGAAAAACGATTTCCGTCTGGTAGGTCAGGTCCGAGATGGCGCTGGCGGTGATAAAGCGGCCATAATGCCGCGCCAGGGCGCGCACCAGGGCCGTAGCGATGGCCGCGCCGCTCCCCAGCCCCCTGGCAATGGGAATCTGCGAGGAGACCCGCACGACCAAAGATTGCTCCTCGGAGGATATGTCCAAAAACTGGAGCGTGTTCCGCACCGTGACCTGCAAGGCGCGGGCCGTGTCCGAGTCATAGGTCTCGTCCAGCCGATAGGTCTCGCCCAAATCCTCGGCCACCAGCAACACGCCGCCGCCCGCAGGCCCATCTTCCACCTGGGCGGTGGCCCGCAGGTCGCTCACCGGCACGGCGATGGCCGGTCTGCCGTACACTACGGCATGTTCGCCAAACAAAATCGTCTTCCCCGGAGCGGAAGCCGTCGTCACCCGCACCCCCCCTTGGTCAAATCCACTGTTGACACCCAACCAATCACCGCTCAAGCAGCAGTCCTACTTTGTCCCCTGCACATGCACTTCACAAGTTACATGCACCAGGCCGAGTTCAGGCGGGATCAACTGCTTGTAATAGTCGGGCGATTTGGGATCGCGGGCAACGATCGAGATGATGGCGCTGAAAATGCCGGGACCAATCGCCCACAGATGCAAGTCCGCCACCCGGCTGCCATCCGCATGTTCGATACTCTCCCGAATCACCTCCTGCAGGTGATCGGGACACTGTTTGTCGAGCAGGACGGCACTGGTTGAGCGCAAGAGACCCCACGACCAGAGCGCCACCATCACCGCCCCGACGATTCCCATTGCTGGATCCATCCAGACAAACCCGAAATACTTGGCCACCAACAGAGCCAAAATCGCCAAAAAAGACGTGAGCGCGTCGGCCAGCACGTGCAAATAGGCGGATCGCAGGTTATGGTCGTGATCGTGGTGATCCACATGATGATCGTGGTGATGGTCATGTTCATCCCCATGATGGTGATGCTCGTGCCCATCCCCCAGGATGAACATCGAAGCGCCGTTCACGACCAGCCCCAAGACAGCCACCAGAATAGCCTGATTGAAGGCGATTTCCGTCGGATGGATCAACCGCCCGACACTTTCCGAAGCCATCATCAACGCAAAGGTCGCCAGCAGAATGGCTCCCGTAAAGCCTCCCAGCGCGTTCACCTTGCCGGTGCCAAAGCTGAACTGCCTGTCATGAGCGTGCTGCCGGGCATAAATATAGGCAAACGCATTGATGCCAAGGGCCACAGCGTGCGAAGCCATATGCAGCCCATCGGCGAGCAAAGCCATCGAGCCGAAGGCAAGCCCGGTAGCGATCTCTACAGCCATCATAATGCCGGTAATAGCGATCACAACAAGCGTGCGTAGTTCACCGGGGCGCTTGCGGTCCTGGCCGAATGTGTGTGAATGCTCCCAGCGATAGAGACTGGTCGAATGTGCCTTGGTCATATAGAGCGACAACCTTCTAGCTTGGGATTCTGAAAAGCAACGAGCCAGCCGCCTTCCCGCCGGCGATACATAAGAGCAATATACTTGAGCCGATAGTAGCTGTCAAAGACCTGTAGACACGCAGACGTTGTACAAAAAACGACGGGGACGCAAGTAGCGCGTCCCCGTCGGCAAACAAGGCTTATTGCCAGTAACCGTTTTCTAGCTATTTGTCCTGTTTCGCGTAGGTTATTTCCACCTGCACGGGTTCGCTCGTGACCCGATTACCGGCGGCGTCTATAGCGACCACATGGATGGTGTGTTTCCCGGCAGCAGCACTCGATGCAAGAATCGCGCCATCGGGGCCGGTCACAGTCCAGGAAATACCACCGCCCGGCGACTCGACGACGCGCGTCGTGGTAACCGCGCCGTCCTTCTGGACGGTACGAGTGAACACTCGCTGGTCGCCCTCCATCGTGACCTCCATCCGCACGATACCTTCAGGAGTCTCTTGCTCCACCGGTTCGGGCAGGTTCATGTCATATTCTGGCGCGACACTCGACTTGAGCATCCACATCATGGTATAAGGGGCCACCGTGGAATACCCCAACAACCTGCCATCCATATAGAACTCGACCCTTTGCATGGAGACGTTATCCTCCGCCTCCACCTGAATGTTGATCCATTCGTCCTTGCCTCTCTCGAACACCTGGCCCTCTGTGGGCGACAGGATGTACAGGCTGGGGGCCGAGTTGTCCACAACGACGGGGATTT
>JAAYXX010000093.1 GCA_012515695.1 Chloroflexota bacterium | reverse complement strand
GGCATATAGCCGCGCCATTCTGGCGCGCAGGACGCGTGTGGTGTAGGAAACGCGGCAGGATGCTGCGGCTACTGCTAGGCTGCCACGCAACAAACACCAGGCATATAGCCGCACCATTCTGGCGCGCAGGACGCGCGGGGCGTAGGGAACGCGGCAGGATGCTGCGGCTACTGCTAGGCTGCCACGCAACAAACATCAGACATGTGGTCGCGGCTATCTCCCAGGGAACAGGCGGCTGCCGCGCATGGCAAACACCAGCCCCAACACGACGGCAATCCCGATTGCGCCCAATAGCAGGATGCCGCGCATCTGCCGGGAAGCGGCTGGCTCCACCGCATAGGTCACCGTCAGGCGGGGGCGCTGTTCCACCTGCTCCCATTCAGAGCTGGCGAACAGGTATTGCCCGTCCTGCGCGCCCTCCAGCCGGAGCAACAGGCCGTAATTCCCCTGCGGGCGTCTGGCCCATTGCTGGACCGCCTGGGTAATATCCAGGCTCACCCATTGCTGCCCTTCCGGCAGGCGCGCCTCAGCGAAAGGCCAGGCGCGGTAATCTTGCGAACTATCAGCCCCCGGCCCATTCCACAGTCGCCCCATGTCCGCTTCCAGCCAGGTGGCCGCGTCCTCTTGCCAGGGCACAGCCATCAGGTAGGCTTTGAGCGGCGCGTCGGTGGGCCGTTCGCTGCCCGTGACCCACAGGTTGAGCGTGGCCTTGAGCACCACCGCGTCTGCGGGCAGGTCAGCCAGATCGTAGCGTATCAAGGCCACCTGGATCTTTCCCTCGCGCAGATACAACACTGGTCCAGGGCCAAAGTTCGCCGTCTGGCTCCAACTGTCCAGATGCGTATCCTGCGTCCCCTGATAGCCGTTCACGCCTTGCTGCAACGTCAAGCGCATTGGCCCGGGGGTAGGCGTTGGCCGGGGCACAGCCGTGCCCTCGCCGGGCATCGGCGTGGGGGTTGCCGCCGGATACGGCTCGATGGTGGGCGCGCCCACCGTCGGCGCGGGGTCGGTGGTTGTCCATTCCAATTCCAATTTAGGGCGCAAGGTTGGGTCGTCGGGCCACTCGGCTGCGGCCAAAGCGCACTCGCCCGCGCCGGAACCCGCCAGCTTGAGCGCCACCCCCAGATTCTCCGGCGGGTGCGCGATCCACGCCTGCGCCAACTGAGTCACATCGAACGTGATCCACTGCCCGCCGTCAGACAGCGAGACGCTATCCTCCGGCTCTGCCGCCAGGTCTACGCCCGCCCCAGCAATCCCTTCGGTGTGCCACGCCTGTTCCCGGCTGGCTCGCTGATACGTTACCTTGTCATCTGTCCAGGGCTTGAGCAGAGAATAAGCCTGTAGCTCCACCCCTTGCGCGCCGCTTTGTTCAGTCACATAAACAGACAGGCGGGCCTGCTGGACAACGCTGGACGGCGGCACGGATTGCAGGTCAAAGCGCAACAGCGCCGAGCGCGCGTGGTTCTGGCCTACCAACAGCGTGGGGCTGGCCCCATAATTATCTTGGGGATGCGCGCCATCCACATAGGCATCGGCACACCCCCGGTAATCCTCCGCGCCCTGCTGGAACGTATGGCTCCCCGCTGGCGGCAGCAACGTGGCCGTCGGCGCAGCGGTTGCAGTGGCCGGAGGCGTCTCGGTGACGGCGGGCGTGGGGGTAGGAAGAGCCACCACATATTCGATGTCCAGACGTGGGCGAAACTCGCCCGGATACCACTCGGAACTGGCGAGATCATACTGCACCGAAACATTCCCTTCGGTCAGGATCATCAGGCCGTAATTTGTAGTGGGGTTGGCCACCCACTCTTGTACCAGCGCGGTAATATCCCAGCTTACCCAGGAGCGGTCGGCTTGCAGGTCGGCACTGGCGTATAGATTGGGCGAGCGGTCGCGGCCCGGCTCGCGAGCGCCGGGCTGTACCCAGGCGTCGGTGGCCGTGGCCTGCTCCCACGTAACAGAAGTGGCGCTCCACGGGCGGGCCACTCGCACCAGGTTAGTCGTAGCAGTTCCGGGGTTGGTGCGGCTTACCACATACAGCGACAGGGTCGCCTGCTTGATAGACGCCTGCGCGGGGATGCTTTCCAGGTCGAACCGGATAATCGGGACGCGCACAGAGCCTTGACGGGCGGCCAGCTTGGGGGCATGGGCCTGATTCGCGGTTGGCGACCAGGCATCCAAAAAGGCGTCGCTGACGCCCTGATAGCTCGCCCCTTGTTGCAGTCGCACTTGGATCAACTCGCCGGGGCGTGTGGCGGCGTCCGTGGGCAATGGTTCCGGGGCCGCTGGCGCGGTGGGTGTGCCAGCCCCCGGCTCGTGCCACACCACGGCCAGGTGGGGGTGCATGGTCTGGTCAGGATGATCGGACGAGTACAGGTCATACTGGACAGACCCCGCACTACTGGCCGACAGCAGCAGGCCATAATTCGAGGCCGGGTTCTGCACCCACTCGCGCACCAGGGCGGTCACATCCAGGTCGTACCAGCGTTCTTCTTCCGCCAGGAGCACCTGCCCCACGGCGACGGCGGCGCGGTCCTGTGGCACATCCCCGGCCCCAGGGAGCGCCCACAAAGTGCCCTGAGCGGCCTGTGTCCAGTTGCAGGTGGCCGCGTCCCACGGGCGGTTGATTCGGTGCGCCGCCAGGGTCAGCGGGGCGGGGTTGGTCTTGTCGAACACACGCACGCGCAGCAGCGCCTTTTCCACCGCCGCATTCGCCGGAATGGCCGACAGGTCGAATTGCAGGAGCGGCACGCGCACGTCACCATCTCGCGCCGACAGCTTGCCCGCCCGGTGGGGGCTGCTCGCCGGTTCCCACTGGTCCAAATACGTGTCGGCCACCGGCGCAAATCGCTCGGCCCCGGCCAGTTCGGTGGGGGTAGCTATTGGCCGGGTGGCTGTCGGTTTGGCGGGCGTGGGCGGCGGGGCCGCGGGGGTTGTCGCCGTGGTCGTCGGATAGGGCTGCTCGGGCGTGGGCGTGGCATCGTTGGCGGGAGGCGTATCCCAGCCGCCACTCACACGCACCATATGCACGTATTCGTCGCCGTCGCGCTCGCAGGAGAGCCGGAAATCAGCGCCGCCCGGCAGATTGTTGTCCAGATAGCCATCCGAGATGACAAAGGGCACCGTTACCCACGTATCCACTGGCCCCAGCCCCGGCCCTTTGCGCTTGACCTGGCTGACGATGGAACCATCCCAGTTGCGGTATTGTAGGGCGAACGTGTCTGTGCCTGTGTTGAGCAGCGTCACCCACACGGTGTAATGCACATTGCCCTCCGGCGCATCCACCGGCTTTTGCGCCATATACGGGTAGGCATCGTCAATGTCAAAGGCCATGTAGATCTGGTTGTTATCCTGGCGCGTGCGCCGCGCTTGCCGCGAATAGACGTGATCGCGGGCGGCGGGCATCTGGTCGCGCCAGACCCGCTCGGTGACGCTTTGGGGCGGCTTCTCTGTGCGATACAGCCAAAAGCACCAATCCCCCACATGCCCGGAAACGCCGCCGCTGCCCCAACTCTGCTTCGGATACTCGCTATCCCGCAGGACGGTCCAGACGTCGGGCGTGTCGCCAATGTTCACGCCCAGATGCTCCACGGTAAAGCGCAGCCACTCGGGGTCTGACTGGTGGAAATACTCCTCGTGCAGATCAATGGCGTCCGGGTGATAATGCAGCCCTGCGATAAGCGACCAGTAGCGATGCTCCCGATCCCCCAGGCCATAGGGCGATTCCAGCCAGATGGGCAGCGTCATAGAATAGGTGCGCATCATGTCCCACGAGCCGACGAACGTGCCATAGCCCCGGTGGCTGTCGAGGTCAATCCACATGCCGCTGTGTTTCAAGCCGATGGGCGGGTTGAACGAGGCCGCATATTCGGCCGAGACACGGCGCATACTGCTGCCGCCGGGCGCGTTGTTGATAAAGATCGGCTTGGTGGGAAAAGCCTCGCGATAGACCTCCATCGTCTCCTGGACAAACTTGGTAAAGTAATAGGGCACGCCGCTGACCTGCTGCTGCATGAGGTCTTTCCAGGCGCAATGCCAGTCTTTGATAGCGTGGGTCTCGCCGTCAATGCCGGTATTGATCACCACCGACGTCACCTGTGGGTGGTCGTTGTACCGCTCGCCAAAGGCGCGCACCATGTCAAAGTAGGCTCGCCGCCAGATCGAGTTGTCGTACATGGGCATTACGGCCACGCGGTCACAGCCCTTGATCACATAGCCCACCTTGCGGCCCCCCACGACGGGGCGCGGGGATTGGGGAGAGGCAGCGTCAACCTGCTGATAGACCCATTGGGGCGTGGCGTCGTAAAAGTCCGACGCGCTCCAGCCGGTGGCGCTGGAAAGATAGGCGAACACCTGAATCACCACCGGCTTTTGTATCTGCGTGCCATCGGGGAGCGTGACCTGCAACCCGGCTTCCTTGGCCAGCTCTTTGTCGATCACCGACCAGTTGTATTGGCCGGGGGCGGGGTTGATCTCCTCCCAGGTGACAAACTGGATGGACCCCACCGGCCCCCATTCGGGGTGCTGCTGCTGAAAGTCGGTGCCCCAGTCGAACATATCATAGAGGATGGGCACGACGGTAGGGGCAACCTTGTACGGGGCGTTCGCCTCGACGCTGGTGGTTGGGGTTTCGGACGATGCCAGCGGCGGCGTCTGCAACGTTGCCTGCGGCGTTTCCCCGGCGGGCGCTGTCGGCGCGGGCGCGGCGTCCGTAGGCGCGGGGGCGACCGTGGGCAAAGCCATGCCCGGCAGCAAAGCGCAGCCGCCAAGGCACGTCAGAGCAACCAGGGTCGCCAGGGCTATTGCCAGGTAGCGTATGACAAGAGATAATCTATGAGTACAGTGTGCGCTATTGGGCATACAGGAATCCTCGTGGCGAGTATAGCAGGCCGCCCGGTCAGCGTCAAGGGGAAAAGGGGTCAGCGATGCGCCATCAAGAAGATAGACGTGTAAAGCCTGCCTTTAGTGACGGCCCCACCTGGAACTGAATGTCCCAGGCGGGACAGCATAACGCCAGCATCATTGGACCGCCGGCTTCCAACCGGCATAATTGCAAGCCGCCAAGGATGGCTAATGGTGCTAACATTTGACTGTCACGGCCAGCAGATCACCCTCACCACCCTCACCCGCGGCTCCTACGGAGCCGCACCCTCTCCCAGGGGGCGAGG
>JAAYXX010000092.1 GCA_012515695.1 Chloroflexota bacterium | reverse complement strand
GGCGGTTCGTTCTGGCGATAAAGATGGCCAGAAGGAGAGCCAATCCAAGGGCGAGGGGGACCACCGTGATGGTGTATCGCAGGGAGATGACCAGCGACTCCCAGAATTTCTTGTCGCCGAACATTTCCACAAAGTTGGTCAGTCCGTGAAAATCCCAGCGCGTATCGGGGTAGAGAAAGCGATAGTCGGTGAACGCCATGAGAAAGCCACGGATGATGGGCCAGACGTTGAACACGAGATAGAGCAAGAGGGCCGGAGCGATGAACGCATAACCCCACGGGTTGCCCCACCCAGCCCTACGCGCTGCCCTGAGTTCCTGCGCGAATGACCGAATGGTGGCCGCTCGACTGCTGGTGTCATAGGTGGTGCGGTCTGTAGCCATAGGAACCTGCCTCCAGAATGTGAACGCTTGCGTTCTTGGTGACTGAACGGCGGCCACTATGGCCGCCGTTCAGCGGGGCAAAGTACGCCCTTACTTCATCTTGCTGATTTCTTCCTGGGCGGTCTGATAGGCCTCTTCCATGTCGGCTTCGGGTGTGAACTCTTGGTCTACGTCCATCGCTTTCTGAACCATCGGCTGAACAGCGTTATAGACGATGGAGTAGTAGCGGTTGGCAGGGAACCAGACGGACTTGGCAACCAAGTCGATACCCTTCTGCTCCCACTCGTATTCCGGTCTGCCCTTGATGAACTCGTCATAGGTGTAGGTGTAGCACGGCTTGGCGGCCACTTCGGCGATCTGCTTGCCGGTGGTCTTGTTCTCCGGGCCGAACCACCACAGGTAAAAGTCCACCATACCCTGCGGGTTTTCGGCCTTGTTGAACAGCACGCTGGAGTTGATCCAGAAAGGCGTTCCAGCGTAGGTGTCCTGCTCGTCGACGAAGAAGGAGATGCCGGTGTCGGCTGCTTCGATACCAAAGGTCTGCTGGTTCATGGTACCGGCCACGTCGTACGAGCTGATGAGGCCGACACCGCCCTTGAGCCAGTCCTGGAAGGTGGTGGTGCTTGTCGTAGGCATCAGTTCCTCTTCGGCCATCTTGCGCAACCAGGTGAGGGCCTTGATGGAGGCTTCGCTACGAATGTCAATGAGGCCATCCGCGTCGATGGGGTTCTTGGTAGCGCCCCAGATCAGGGTGTACAGGTCGCACAGTGGCGTGTTGGCCGAACCAAAGGGGATCAAATCCGGCTTGGCTTCTTTGATCTTTTTGGCGCAGTCATAGACCTCGTCCCAGGTCTTGGGCTGTTCCTCGTAACCAGCCGCGCGTAGCGCGTCCCACATCCAGGCCAGAGCCACGGAACCCACGTTACCGGGGATACCGTATTGCTTGCCCTCAAAGCTGACGGACTGTTTGATGGACGGGATGATGCTGTCGATAGTCGTCTTGGCGGTGGGGATGGTCGACGCCTCGATGTAATCCTCGAGCGGGGAGATGATCCCGCGGAGGACCCATTCTGCGACCGAGTTCGGCATCTCGATCAGGGAGAAGCCGTCCCAGATCAAGTCACCGGCTGCCTGGGAAGCCTGCACCTTGGTGGCGAGGTCAACGCCAGCGGCAGGTTCGTCCATGGTGATCTTGGACGGGAACTCGGCGTTCCATGCCTCGACGGCCTTGTCAGCGGCGTAGGCGGGCTTGATGTCCGCGCGGCAGAGGAAGTTGATGTCTTTGGCTTCGGCGGGTGCTGGCTGAGCTTCCTTCTCAGCGGCTGGCACGGTGGCAGCTTCTTCGCCACCCTGCTGGGGCGCGGTAGTGGGGGCGGGGGTTTCCTTCGGCCCGCAGGCTGCGAGAGCGACTGCGGCGGAAGTGCCCAATGCTACCTGGAGGAATCTGCGTCTCGAAAGGATATTGCTGGACATATTCTTCTCCTTTGGGTCCAGACCCTGCTAAAATGGTACTGCCGATGCACACACGATCCTATGCGGCATGAAACTCATCGACGACTCAGGCCAGTGGAGCGGGGCCTGATGATTGTCGTACGATAAGCTCACTCCCAATCAACTCCTGCATGGGTTCGTTTACCTGTCCATGAAGCCGGGCCAGCAGCATTTGAGCTGCGCGGCGACCGATCTCCTCGCCATGCAGGTCTACCGTAGTAAGAGGCGGGTAGAGTTGTGCAGCCACTTCGATATTGTCAAACCCGATAATGGAGATATCCTCAGGAACGCGGAGACCACGTTCCCGTATAGCGCGCAGTGCCCCAATTGCCAGATGATCGTTGATAGACAAAAGGGCAGTCGGCGGGTTGGGCGAATCCAACAGCACACGCGCGGCGATGTATCCGTCGTGCAGGTGGTAGCCACCACAGTGTATCAGGGATTCGTCGAAAGGCAAGCCGTGTTCTCGGAGCTTTTGGCGGTAGACGGTGAGGCGCCGCTCTGCCAGCAAAGGGCGCGCCACCCCATTGATAAAGCCGATGCGTTTGTGTCCCAGAGAGAGCAGATGGTCCATCGCCAGGCTGGTAGCGCCGGTGATATCTGGTTCCACCCAATCACCCTCCTGGACGCCGATGAACACGGCGGGATTGGACCCTTTTCGGAGGGCGTTCATTTCGTCAGGAAAAAAGTCGGCGAAAGTGGGGGTCAGGATCAACCCATCCAACCGTTTCTGGAACAGGGAGCGAAGGCAACGACCTTCGCGTTCAGGGTCGAGGTTAGCAATGACCAGGAAGAGGTAATATCCCTGGTCAGTCAGTACTGATTCTGCGCCATTCAGAATTTGGAGATAGTGGGGATTGCTCACATCGGGGATCAGCAGGCCGATGGTCTTGGACACGCCAGACCGCAGTCCTTGGGCGACAGCGTTGGGCTGGTAGCCCAATTGTTTTGCAGCCGCCAGTACTTTACTGCGCGTATCCTCAGTGATGGGAATTCGCCCACCGGAAAGGTTACGCAGCACGTACGAGACGGTAGCCCGGGACACACCGGCTATCCTGGCAACATCGGCCTGAGTAGGGCGCTTGGACAAGGGAGTTCATTCTCCTGTAGCGCAAGACGTCGAAACCCGATGGAAAGCGACGATGGATTGTGTTACGTGAAAGCGAACCCTTACTGAATTACACGTAACACCTTACACGTGCTAGTATAGACAGCATTGGCCCCGTTGTCAAGTGGCCGTCCATCCAGCGGGCAAGTTGGGGGGGGAAGTGGAACGCCAGGAG
>JAAYXX010000091.1 GCA_012515695.1 Chloroflexota bacterium | reverse complement strand
GCACTCTCCCAGGGGGCGAGGGCGGCATGTATGCCGGTGGCATATTGCCGCGCTTACCGCCTTCTCCCCCCGGGAGAAAGCGGCATACATGCCGGTGCCCGAAGGGCGGATGAGGGCAACTCCGATCTTGCCCCAGCAGTTGATCCGCGAAAAGTTAGCGCCATTAGCCAAGGAAGCCAGCGGCCCGGTCTGCCGCTCGATTCGACATTCCCGCCTCATCCATTTATCATAGGGGCCAGGCCACCCGCGCTATACTCTGGCCGAACGCACCGCCATCAACGGGGAATACGGGAGGAAGATATGGGACTGACATCACGGGAACGCGTCATCCGCACATTGCGTTTTGAGGGGGTAGACCGCCCGGCACGCGACATCTGGACTTTGCCCGCCGCCTTCTTTGGCCGCGAACAAGAGCTACAGGCGCTCTTTGACCAATACCCCAGCGATTTCGGCGACAGCGGCTACCGCGAGCCGGTAGACGAGTCGCCGCTGTATTCCCCCGGCGAATGGACCGACCCCTGGGGGAGCCGTTGGGTGAACATCCAGGCGGGTATGATCGGCGAGGTGAAACACCCGGCCATTGACGATTGGAGCAAGCTCGCCCATTGGCAGCCACCCTACGAACTGCTGGGCGTAGGGTTTGAGAATGTCAACGCCACCGTCGCCCAGAGCGACAAATTCACCATGATCGGCTGCCCGCGCCCCTGGGAGCGGCTGCAATTCGTGCGCGGCCCGCAAAACGCCTACATGGACCTCGCCTGGGGTGTGCCAGAGGTGTCTACCCTGCTGGACATGATCCACGATTACTATATGCAACACTTGCGCTATGCCGTGCAAACCGACGTGGACGCCATCATGTTCATGGATGACTGGGGTTCCAAGCACACCCTGCTGATCTCCCCCAAGATGTGGGTCGAGTATTTCAAGCCGCTCTACAAGGACTATTGCGACATAGCCAAGGCCCACGGCAAGCTCGTCTTGATGCACTCGGACGGGTACATCATGGATATCTATGAGCACCTGATCGAGATTGGCGTGGACGCCATCAATTCCCAACTATTTACCATGCCCATAGAGGAAATTGGACAACGCTTCAAGGGGCGGATCACCTTCTGGGGCGAGTTGGACCGGCAGCATATCCTGCCCTTTGGCACGCCCGACGACGTGCGCGCGGCGGTGGAACGCGTCAAGCGCGCCCTGGGGGATGAGCGCGGCGGCGTCATCGGCCAGGCCGAGTTCAACAAGGGCTACCCGATAGAGAACATTCGCGCCTTCTTCGAGGCGTGGTGGGGCGAGCCGGAAATATAGTAGCCGCGCCATTCTGGCGCGTAGGGTGCGCCGAAGTTTAGCAGTAGCCGCGCCATTCTGGCGCGTAGGCCGCGCGCCTGGGGCCTGTCTATTGACTCCGGACGCGCGGCTTGTCTTTTCGCCCTCTACGCTGCCGACGAGGTCGCGCCCAGACCCAGCTCGTGGTGAATGAACGGCACGGCCCGCGTTACCTCGCTCTCTGGAATGACAAACGACACGCTATAAGCCGAAGCGGGCTGCCCCACCGAGATCACCCGCACGCCTAGCTTGCCCAGCGCCGCGAACGCCTGCGACGCAATAGACGACGCGGCCCGCGCCGTGGATTTGTCGCCGTTGGGCATCCCCACCACGGATATAGTCGCTACCTGCTCCTGCACGCCGATATCCGACAGCAGCCCCACCCGCAAATCCCGCTCAAATTCGCGGCGCAACAGGTGGACGCTATGCTCCTGATCGTGCCCGCGCACCACCAGGTTCAAGTTGCGCTCGGTGAACGATTGGGAGAACATCAGCACATCCACGCCCGCCTCCGCCAGGCTCTTCAGGGCGCGCTGGGCCATCTGCAACGACCAGCTATACGGGTTCCCCACCACGCCGATCAGGCACAACCCCTCGGTAGAGATGATAGCGGGCATGGCCGGGCGCCTGCCGTCGGGTTGAGGCACAATCAACGTGCCGGGGTGCTGGGCGTTATAGCTGTTCAGGATACGCAGGGGGATGCCTCGCTCGGCCAAGGGGATCACAGTCTTGGGATGCAGCACGTCCGCGCCGAAAAAGGCCAGCTCCTCCGCCTCTCGATACGATAACTCGGGCAGCGTGCGCGCTTCGGGCACCAGCTTGGGGTCGGCGGTGAGAATGCCGTTCACGTCCGTCCAGATCCAAATCTCGTCGGCGTCCAGGCAGGCCCCCAGGATGGCCGCCGAGTAATCGCTGCCGCCCCGCCCCAGGGTCGTCGTGACGCCCTGCGCCGTCGCGCCGATAAAGCCGGTAACAATCGTGATTACGCCCTGCTCCAGCATGGGGCGCAGCCTTTCGCAGACCAGCCCCCGGCTCGCGTCCATGTCGGGCACTGCCGAGCCATATTGCGCGTCCGTGCGTACCAGCGTGGTGGCGCTTACCGCGACAGCCCGCTGCCCCTGGACGCGCAGCAACGCGGCCAGAATGCGCGAAGATAGCTCTTCCCCGATGGAGGCCACCGCATCATTGCCGCGCATGGTGAATTCGCCCAGCGTGGCAATGCTCTGGCACAACCGGTCATAATCATGCAGGCGCTGGCGAATATACTCCTCCACCGGCGCATACTCGGGCGTGTCGCCCAACAGTTCCCCCGCCGCCTGGAGATGCCGGGAAAGCAGTCCGTCGCGAATGGCCTGATAGCGCTCCTCCTGGCCCCCCGCGGCGGCCCTGGCCCCTTCGATCAACGCGCTGGTCGTGCCGCTCATGGCCGAGACCACCGCCACCAACTGCTGCTCCCGCTCATACTCCCGCTTGATAATGTGGGCCACCTCCGCAAAGCGGACCGCGCTGCCCACCGACGTACCGCCGAATTTCATCACCAACATAATCGAGTCCTTTCTATGCCATTCGGCAGACTATCGGGATAACCCGGCCCCTAGCGAGGGGGAGTTGCTGACAGACAGGGGCACGCGCTCTAGCGCCTGCTGCAAATCGGCGATCAGGTCATCGGCATCTTCGACCCCCAGGGCATAGCGCACCAACTCGCCGCGAATGCCGATGGCCGCGCGCTCTTGCTCGTTCAGGGTGAAATGCGACATCAACGCGGGTTGCTCGACGATGCTCTCCACCCCGCCCAGGCTCGGCCCCATATAGGGGATTTGCAGGGCGTCGATAAAGCGGGCCGTGCCCTCCAGGTCGGCCTCCAATTCAAAAGAGACCACCCCGCCAAAGCCCCGCATCATCCGGCGGGCCACCTCATGGTCAGGGTGCGACGGCAACCCCGGATACCAGACCTGCCGCACTGCCGGGTGGCTCGCCAGAAACTCGGCCACGCGCTGGCCGTTCTCGTTGTGGCGGGCCATCCGCAAGCTGAGCGTCTTTAGGCCGCGCAACAGCAAGTAAAGCGTCTGTGGGTCGGCAATGGCCCCCAGCATGTCGTTCGCTTCCTTGATACGTTGGACATATTCCGCCGCGCCAATCACCGCGCCCGCCAGCAGGTCATTATGTCCACCCAAATACTTGGTGGCGCTGTGAATCACCAGGTCCATGCCATGCTCCAGCGGGCGGATGTTATAGGGCGTGCCAAAAGTCGCGTCAATAACGGTCAGCAGGCCATGACGCCGGGCAATCTCAGCCATGCGCGGCAAATCGGCCACCCGCAGGTAGGGATTGGTGGGGGACTCGGTCATCAGCAGGCGCGTGTGCGGGGTGATGGCGTCCTCCAACGCCTGATAATCCCCCGGCTCGACCAGGGTGCAGTTTACGTCAAAGCGCCGCAAAAACTCTTGGGAGAACTGGCGCGTCTTGCGATAGCAGTCGGCGGTGAGGATATAGTGGTCGCCCGCAGAGAGCAGCGCCAGCAGCGTACAGGTAATGGCCGCCATGCCGCTAGAGAGCACCAGCGCCCGCTCCCCGCCCTCCAGCGCGGCCAGCTTGCGCTCGACCACTTCCTGAGTGGGGTTGCCATAGCGCCCATACTCGCCCCGCAGCGGCTCCAACTGCTGCTCCTTGCGGCGCATGTGGGCGACAAGCGCGGCGGTATCCTCAAAGCAATAGGTTGACGTCTGGACTATTGGCATGGTGAGGGAGCCAAAAGGCTTTTGGGATGGTTCTCCGGCGTGGACAGTCTGTGTGTCAATGCGGGTGCCTTTCACAGGCTTGGGGGTGGAAAACATACAGCCTCCTCTCATAACATCTGGCTGCCCATCGCGCAGAGAGAAGGCATAAAAAAGCCTCTTCATCAGCTCCGGGCCAGATAAAGAGGACAGAAAAAAAGACTCTCGCTAACGTCCTCTCATCTTTCAGACATCCCCTCACAGGGGCACTGCCGGAATTAGCACCTTCAGGCTTGAGTCAAGTCGCCGGATCACGCCGGATGAGATGTGACTCGCTCTGCCCGGGTTGCCGAGGTTTCACAGGGCCGTTCCCTCCACCTCTCTGGATGAGCAACGCAGGACCACTATTCAATTGTCGTCAGTCTATCATAATCGGCCAGGCGTGTCAAATGCGATGCGGGCCAATCGTGCGCCCTACAGCAGCGCGCGCAGACAGCGCCCGGTGTGCGAGGCGGCCACTGCCGCCACCTGCTCGGGGGTTCCCTCGGCCAGCAGTTGACCGCCCGCCTCCCCGCCCTCTGGCCCCAGGTCGATCACCCAATCGGCGGCACGGATCAGGTCCAGATGGTGCTCCACCACGATCACCGAGTGCCCGGCATCGACCAGCCGTTGCAACAGCGCCAACAAGCGCGCCACATCCGCCGGGTGCAGGCCGGTGGTCGGCTCATCTAGCAGGTACAGCGTGCGCCCCGCCCCGCGTCGGGCCAATTCCTTGGCCAGCTTGACCCGCTGGGCCTCGCCGCCGGAGAGAGTGGTCGCAGGCTGGCCCAGTTGCAGGTAGCCCAACCCCACCTCCGCCAACAACTCCAACCGCTCGGCGACGGCGGGCACATCGGCAAACAACGTCAGCGCCTCCTCAATGGTCTTGTCCAACACGGCAGCAATGTCCACGCCCCGGTATTGGACCGCCAGCACTTCCGGCTGAAAGCGACGCCCGTGACAGGTCGGGCAGCGCACCTGCACGTCGGGCAAAAAGTGCATGTTGACCGTAAGCACCCCCGCCCCCTGACAGCGCTCGCAGCGCCCGCCGGGAGTGTTAAAGCTGAAATGCCGGCCGCTCAAGCCTCGCTGGCGCGCCTCCTCCGTCTCGGCAAAAGTCTGACGAATGGCGGTAAAGGTGTCCGTATACGTCGCGGCATTGGAGCGCGGCATGCGCCCGATGGGCGCTTGATCCACCGTAATCACCCGATCAATGTGCTCCCAGCCCTCAATCCGGTCGTGCGCGCCGGGGGTTTCGTCCGCGCCGTAATACCGCGCGCGAGCCGCTTTGTCGAGGATGTCGAACATCAGCGAAGACTTGCCCGAACCGGAAACGCCGGTCACAGCCACCAGCCGCGCCAACGGGATGCGCACGGTGATGTCCTTCAGGTTATGCTCGCGCGCCCCATAGAGGACCAGTGCGCTGTCGGCAGGCGGGCGGGCCGGACGCGCTGGCCCCAGCGCCCGCCCGGAGAGAAACGCGCCCGTTGGAGAAGTGGGATGGGCTGCCACGGTGGCCGGGGAGCCGCAAACGACCACCTGGCCGCCATGCTTGCCCGCTCCAGGGCCGAACTCGATCACGTGGTCAGCGGCCCGAATCATCTCCAGATCATGCTCGATTACCAGCACGGTATTGCCCAGGTCGCGCAGTTGGCGCAGAACGGCAATCAACCGGGCGGTATCCCGTTGGTGCAGGCCGATGGTGGGTTCGTCGAGCACGTACAACACGCCAGTGAGGCCAGACCCCAGCAGCGCCGCCAGCCGCAAGCGTTGGGCCTCGCCCGCCGACAGGCTGGGAGTGGCCCGCTCCATCGTCAGATAGCCCACGCCGATTCGCGTCAGGCGGCGGATGCGCCCGTCCAGGTCGGTCAAAATCGGCTCGGCAATCATCCGCTCCTGGTCGTTCAGTCCGGCGATCAATCCCGCCAGCCAGTCAGCCACACCCTCCAGCGGCATCTGCGACAACTCGATGATGGTGCGCCCGGCCACCGTGACCTGTCGACTGGCAGCTTTCAGGCGAGTTCCACCGCAATCCGGGCAGACATGGCGGGTATAGAGCGTTTCCGTCTTGACCGCCAGCCCTGAATCCGAGATCCCCTCGGCATAGCGCCGCCTCAAGTTGGTAAGCACCCCCTCAAAGCGGCCCTTGACCACGCTGCTGGGCGGCGTGGCATTGGAGACATGCCGCTTGAATTCGGCGCTGTCCACGCCATAGTAGAGCAGGTCGCGCTGCGCCTCCCCTAGCTCGCCGATGGGCTGGTGCGGATCGAACCCGAACCCATAATGCTGCCCGGCCCGCTGGAGCGTGAGCGCAAAGCGGTCCGCGTTAAACGCATCCCAGATAAGCACCCCGCCGTCAGCAACGCTGCGGGCCGGATCAAACACGCGCTCGATACACAGATCGGCAACCACGCCCAGGCCCGTGCAGGTGGGGCAAGCCCCGGCGGGCTTGTTGAACGAAAAGCTGGCCATGCCCAACTCCGGCAGGCGCGTCCCGCAGTGGGGGCAGGGCACCGTGGCCCCATCCGCAGGGTCGCTGTCATCCTCATCCCACAGGTCGCCCCCCAGGTCGGAAGATGGGGCGACATCCCGACCACAATTGGGGCACGGGCGATGCCCCAGGCGGGCAAACAGCACGCGCAGATAGGTGAATACCTCGGTGGCAGTGCCCACAGTGGAGCGCGGGCTGCGGTTGGTGAGATGCTGGTCCACGCTGATGGACGGCGACAGACCGGTAATCACGTCCACCGGCGGCCTGGTCATGCCGTCGGTGACCAGCCCAAGGCTCTCCATATACTGGCGCGCCCCCTCGATATAGAGGGTGTCAAACGCCATCGTGGACTTGCCCGACCCGGACAGGCCAGTGAACACCACCAGCTTGTTCTTGGGGATGGTCAGGCTAACGTTTTTCAGGTTGTGGAGGCGTGCCCCCCGAACAATAATCTGCTCGGTCATGGATAGACACCTCGCAATCTGCTATATAGTGCGGCACGCCTGGTATTCAGGGGTCAGTGCCACAGCGAATCGCTGGACGTGCGATGCGGCTGGGGGTGGAAGGGATGGTCTTCCAGCGCTTCCAGCTTTAAGTCAGTGCCCAGGCCGGGCGCGGTGGGCAGCTCGAAATACCCATCGCGGCAAACCACCGGCTCGGTGCAGACGGCATCGCGCAACGGGCGCTCATCCTCCATCTGCTCCAGCATGAAAAAGTTCGGGATGGCCGCCGCCAGGTGCATGGCGGCCAGATTGCAGATCGGCCCGCCGGGATTGTGCGGCGCGACCGGGATATAGTAGACGTCGGCCAGCGCCGCGATTTTGTGCACCTCGGTAATCCCTGCTGCGTGCATCAGGTCCGGCTGGATGATGCGACAGCCCCCTTCCTGCAATAGCTCGCGGAACTCCCAGCGCGACAGCAGCCGCTCGCCGGTGGCGATGGGCACGGGCAGTTCCCGCTGAAGGTTGATCATGGCGCGGGCATTCTCAAACGGAATCGGCTCCTCGAACCAGCCGGGGCGATAAGGGGCCATCGCGTGGGCAGCCAACATGGCGGTGCGGGGAGATAGCAACTCGCCGCACTCGATAAATATCTCCACGTCCGGCCCGGCTCCCTCGCGGGCAGCGGCGATCAAGTCGGTGGCCTGACGGATGGCTCGCACGTCGTCCTGGGCCAACAGGTCACGGCGGAACGGCCCCGCTTTGAACCCGCTAAATCCCCGTCGCACCGCCTCTTGTGCCCGCGCATATGCCTGATCCGGCGTATGGTCGCTGTTCAGCCAATGGCTGGCATACACCCGCAGCCGCTCGCGGAACGGGCCGCCCAGCAGGCGATACACCGGCACGCCCAGCCGTTTCCCCTCGATGTCCCACAGGGCCATATCCAGCGCGCCCATTGCGGTGAACAGGGTAGGACCGCCGCGCCAGCGCCAGGCGTGGTACATGGCCTGCCAGTGGCGGGCCACTCCCGCCGGGTCCTGGCCGATGAGCGTTGCGCCCAGCTCGTGGATGGCCGTCTCTACCGACTGGATAGCCCCATGCAGCGAGCCTTCTCCCCAGCCATACAGCCCTTCGTCGGTAGAAACGCGCACAAACAGCCAGTTGCACCACTCGGCCCAATATTTGAACGTCTCGATGCGGGTGATTTTCACGTCACGACCTCCCAGGATTGGTGGTAGCAGCCAGGTGAAAGCGCGCTTACCGGCACGTTGCGCCACATCTGCATCTTACTCATCAGAGCGAGTCGCGCAAGCAACAGCTTGTATTCGGCTTCTACCTGCGCTACACTCGGCCCGATTCAGGGTACATTCAGCCTGAGTGCATCATGTCCACCAGAATAGAAAGGATCGCGCCATGCGTATCACCAACGTCGATTGCGTCTATGTACACGTCCCGTGGCCGGAAGAGGAAATCCGGGCGGGCAAGATCGCCGATGTGGCGTTCACCCGCATCCAGACCGACGAGGGCATTACCGGCTGGGGGCCGCGACCTGTGCCCGATTACATGCTAGACCATCTCGTGCGCCCCATGCTGGTGGGCAACAGCCCCTACCCCATCGAAGAGTATGTTCAGCGCGGGCTGCTCAAAGCCACCGGCGCCGAGTGGGCACTGTGGGACATCGTCGGCAAGGCGGCCAATCAGCCGGTGCACCGCATGCTCGGCATGTGCCGCGACCGCATCCCCGTTTACCTGACACTCGTGTGGCAGGATGAGAAGAACATGACCCCCGATCAGCAGGTAGATGACATCGTCAAGTACGCCGAGAAGGGCTTTAAGGCGGTCAAGGTCCGCATCTGGCGCGATAACCCGCTGGAAGATGTCGAAATCGTCAAGGGGGTGCGCCAGCGATTGGGCGGCCCGGACAAGATGGAAGTCGCCTTTGACCGGACGGCGGGTCTGTCTGGCTCGGTGTGGGATATGGACACCGCGCTGGAAGCGGCGCGCCAGTTGGAGGAATGGGAAGCTTCCTGGCTGGAGGAGCCGCTGCAACACCGTGACCTGGTGGGGCACGCGCGGCTGGCCGAGGCGGTGGACATCCCCATCACCGGCGGCGAGCGAGACCGGGGCGTGCTCTCGTGGGCGCGCTATTGCAAATACAAGGCGTTCGACATCTTGCAGCCGGACGGGTTCCTGTGCGGCGGTATCGCCACGTTCCACAAAATCGGGGCGCTGGCCGAGGGCTTTGGCATCCCGCTATACATCCACGGCACAGACGGCATGGTGCTGGCCCCCTACTTCCAGGGAGCCGCCACCGTCGCCAGTTGCCGCATCCACGAAATCTGCGTGATCGCCCCGCCGCTCACGCCGCAAGAGCGTTGGGAGCCGATGGTCAAGCTGGTGAACACGCCGGAGCTGTTCCATCTAGAAGATGGCGTCGTCACCATTCCGACGGGGCCAGGGTTGGGCCTGGACCTGAACCAAGACGCGATCAAGGAGTACACCGTCGAGCCGCGTCGGCGCTGATAGCGCGCTGGCCCTCACCTGCGGCGGTTGCCCGTGGGTGAGGGCTTTTACCCCTTGCCCAACTCGTGCGCCAGGTCGCAGTACAGGCGCACCTGCTCCACGGGCGTGCCGGGGGTCACCGGGCTGCCCACGCTCAGGATAAAGCGGCTGCCGTTGCGGCGGCCTGCCGCTATCTGCCGGGCGATTTCGGCCCGCAGTTCGGCCTCGCTGCCATCCTGCAATACGCCGATAGCGTCCAGGTTGCCCAACACCGTGCAGCGCCCCCGCACCCGCTCGACCACGTCCTCAATGTCAATGGCAAAGCCCTTTTTGCCTTCCTCCAAGGCCACAGCGTCCGCCCCTGCATCCAGCAAATGCTCCCACTTGCCCGCCGGGTTCCCGCAGTAATAGTAGATGCTCTGCATTCCGGCGGCGCGAATGGCCTCGACGAGGCGGCGCAAATAGGGCAGATTGAACGCCGCGAAATCAGCGGGGCTGATCATGTCGGTCATGCATTCCTCAATCCAGATGGCCTGCGCCCCCAACGCAGCGGCCACCTGCACGTCGTAGAGACTCCAGGCCAAATACCGCTCGCAGGCGCGGGTCACCAGATCGGGGCGGGTAGCGATCATGGTCATCATCCCGCCAAACCCCCACAGCGAGTAGGTGCTCCATAGCGCCGAACTGATATGCGTGATGGGGTATAGCTGCGCGCCAACCTCCGCAAGCAGCGCCTCGGCCAGGTCGGCGCGCCCGCTGGCGGCAAAGGCTTGCACGTCGAACGGGGGCGGCTCGGCGATGCGCGCGTCTATCTCGGCGGCGGTCTCGACGCTGGCAAAAGCCCCCTCTGGAATCAGCCCGCCCCCAACGCGGGGCGCTTCCAGTCGCTCTGCGCGGCCCGTCGCTCGATCCAGGCGATAGACGCCATCAGGCCGCACATCAATGGACAGGTCGCGTCGCCGCTGCCGCGAGGGGCACTGGGGCAGCCGGAACCAATCCTGCCCGGTATTGCGGATAACGTCTCGCCGCCACGCCAGTTGATGGGCGATGTCGGGCGAGTCGCCATACCACCAGGGGAGGCCGGTGAGTTGCGCCCAGTGGTCGCGGTAATAGATGTCCTCGTAACAGATCACGGCGGGGATTTCGGGCGTGCCCTCTGGGGCAAACGCCGCCTGGATTTTGTCTCGGCCTGTCATCGCCTATCACCTCCCAAGGATTGGTCGGCAGTCTAGCATAGAACCTCATCGCTGTCACTCGCGTGGAAAAGCATTTCCCCTGGAAAACGCCAACCCGGCATTGCCGCCCGGCGATTGCCGCAGGCGCCCTTGCCTTGGAGACCAGGGGCGCTACATAATCTGCGAAGAAAAGGGCAGGCAACCTCTACACCGACTATTTCACCGAGGATGGATGAACGCCACATGACAAACTCGCGACAGTTGATAGACGGTCTACTGCGGGGCAGACAGG
>JAAYXX010000090.1 GCA_012515695.1 Chloroflexota bacterium | reverse complement strand
GGCTGCGGCCCCTGGACCCTGGTCAAGTTCGACCGCGCAACGGGCTGCGAGTGGAAGCTGAACCCCGATTACAAAGGCCCGCGCAAGGTCTATTTCGAAACCTGCTACGAAGGGCCAATGGTCCCCGGTGGCCTGGCCGCTTATATAGCTGGTGATGCCATTAGCGTTGGCATGAGCGCAGGCACCGCCCCTGGCGAGCAGGCGTTGATCAACACCAACCCCGTGCTGCGCGCCGAATCGCACCCGGTTGCCCCGAACGAGACATATTACGTCGGGTTTGCCACCATTGCTGGCCTCTATCCTCCCCTGGATAACCCGGATGTCCGGCTGGCGCTGTGCAAGGCCATCGACAAAGAGACGATTGTAGCCAACCTGAGCAAGGGTTTCGCTACTCCTGCCTGGGGCATGCTCCCGCCCGGTTTCGTCAACAACAACGATGAGTAGCTCAAAAAGCAGGAACCCAACATCTTTGACCCTGAGGCCGCGCGCCAATTGCTATCCAAAGCGGGCTATCCCAACGGCGAGGGCTTTCCCGTGTTCGATATGTGGATCCGTGACGCGATCCAGCCCTACGATGAGGCGGTGCAGGCCGCCTGGAAAGAGAACCTGGGCATCACCGTCAACTTGAAATCCGCCGATTATGCCGGGTTCACGGCGCAGGTGTGGGGCAACCGCGCAGCGGCCATCTATCGGGTGGCCTACTCGCTGGACTATTTCGACCCCTCCACTTTCCTGAATATCTGGCGCGATGGTGGCCGCCATCCAACCGAGATACCCGAGTGGACGGAAAAATACAACATCGCCAACTCGACGATGGATCCCGAAAAGCGTTTCGAGCTGCTCAAGCAGGCTGAAATAGACCTGGTGAACTCGACCGTGTTCTATGGCGTGTGGTGCAACCAGACCTATACCCTGTACCCCTGCACTCTGGGGGGCAATTTCATGCTGCCTGACCGCAATGGCTATCTCAACGCCTATGCTCTCGGTCGGTCAGCATATAACGACCTGTACTGGACCAATTCCAAGTGCCGCGAATCGTTGAAAGGCTAACAGCCACCCAACCACGCGATCGTGTGAGCGCACTGGAGCCAGGCGCGTTGGGCGCGAGGTAGCTCGCGTCCAACGCCGTTTGCCAGTCAGCGGGGCGGCGGATGGGCGCGCGCTCGGCACAGCAGGCCCCCGCCCCGCAACAACACTTTGCACTGACAACGCCTCTGGCTGGTCAGCCGAATGAGGCGCATCTTGGTAAAGGACAGGTCGAATCATGCTCAACTATGTGATCCGCCGTCTCGCGGGCATCCTCATCATGCTGCTACTGTTGTCTCTCGTTACGTTCGTCCTTTCGCGAACCGTCCCCGGCGGCCCCTTTGGCAAGTCCGAGGTCCCGATGGGCGAACAGCAGATGGCCATGTTCAAGGCCAAGTATGGCCTGGACAAGCCCATCATGACGCAGTACATCACCTGGCTGGGCCAGGCGATCCGGCTGGACTTTGGGTCGTCCTTCACCGCCCCCGAGACCACCGTCACCGCCTTGATTATGAAAATGCTGCCCTATAGCGCGATTGTGGGGTTCTTTGCGTGCCTCCTGGCGCTCGTGCTGGGGATCACCCTTGGAATGATCGCGGCAGTCAACCAAAACGGGTGGCTGGACAACCTCATCGTCACCTGGTCCATCGTGTCGGCCAGTGTGCCCTCGTTCGTACTGGCCTTTGTGATCGTCTATATCTTTGCAGGCCAGCTCAAGCTCTTGCCCGCCGGCGGCTGGGGCGGCCCGGAGAACCTCGTGCTGCCGGTGTTCGCCTATGGCTTCCCGTCCAGCGGCGGCGTGGCCCGCTGGACACGGCAATGTCTGGTAGACGTGATCTCGTCGGACTATGTGCGGACGGGTTACGCCAAGGGGCTGCAACGGGCGCAAGTGATGCTGCGGCACGTGTTCCGCAACGCGCTCATCCCCATGATTACCAGCTTTTTGCCCATGTTTCCGGGCATGATGACCGGCTCGCTGTTCATTGAGCAGGTATTTGGGCTGCCCGGCCTCGGCAAGTATTTCGTCCTCTCCTCCACCAACCGCGATTACCCTATGGTGCTGGGGATCACCATCTTTTGGGCGTTATTGATTTCCCTGACCTATTTCCTCACAGATATCCTGTATGGCTTGATTGACCCACGCGTCCGCATTACGGAGAAAGCCTCATGAGCAATCACAAGCCGAATAATCAGGCAAAAGTTGGGTCGAGCACAATTGCGGTTGGGCGATTGACCAGGCCCCGGCCAGCGGAGCAGGAGGAAGTCAGATTCGCCTCGAACTGGGTGGCAGCCTGGAGACGTTTCCGCCGCAGCGGGCTGGCAATGTTCGGGCTTGTATATCTCGTCTTTATCGTGCTGGTTGCCGTTCTGGCGCCCGTAATCGCGCCCTATCCCTATGATCAGGTGAACTATGATATCGTCCTGCAAAAGCCCACGCGAGAGCACATCCTGGGCACAGACGCTCTGGGGCGTGATATGCTCTCCCGCCTGATGTGGGGAGCGCGCCCCATGCTGCTGGTCGGTGTGCTCACCGGCATCGTCAGCATGATCATCGGCGTGCCGCTGGGCATCCTGGCGGGATATCTGGGCGGAGCGTTCGATTGGGTGATGCAGCGGTTGATTGACCTGTTTTCCGCGCTGCCGTGGTACCTGCTGGTGCTCTACCTGTTGATGGTACTGTCGCCAACCGTGATGAACCTGATCCTGGCGCTCAGTATCACAAGTTGGGTAGGCTCCTGCCGTCTGGTGCGCGGCCTGACGCTTTCCTCCCGCGAGCTGGACTTTGTCGAAGCGGCGCGCGCGCTGGGCATTCCAACCCGGCAAATCCTGCTGCGCCACATCTTGCCACAAGCCGCGCCACTGCTCTTGTGGAACTTTGCCGCCAGCATCCCGGGGTCGGTGTTCGCCGAAGCGGGCCTGAGCTTTCTCGGCCTCGGCATTCGCCCGCCCACCCCTAGCTGGGGGCAAATGCTCGGTCAGGCAGGCGGATACTGGTTGTATTACTGGCAGGTGTTTCTGTTCCCTTCGCTCTGCATCGTGATCTCGGTGGTGGCATTCCAGGGCCTGGCTGATGGCCTGAGGCAGGCCATCGACGTCAACGTGAATGTGTAACCGACGTACAGGAGCCGCAAATGACCCCCTTATTGGACATCAGGAATCTAGAAGTCGTTTTCGACACGAAGGATGGTCTGGTGCGCGCCGTCAACGGCATCTCGTACAGCATGGAACAGGGCGAGACGCTGGGCATTGTGGGCGAAAGTGGCTGCGGCAAAAGCGTAAGCTGTATGGCGATGGTGCGCCTGATCCCCGAACCGCCCGGCAAGATCGTCGGTGGCTCGGTGCTGTTCGACGGTGTTGATCTGGTCAAAATGAAACGCGACGAGCTGCACACCATTCGCGGCGGCAAAATCGCCATCATTTTCCAGGACCCCATGGCCTCCCTTAATCCGGTCATGACCATCGGCGACCAGATCGCCGAAGCAATTGTCGTCAACCTGGGCCTCAGCCGACATCAGGCAATGGAGCGCACCGTCGAACTGCTCACCAGGGTGGGCATCCCACGCGCCCAAGACCGCATCCGCGACTACCCCCACCAGTTTTCGGGCGGCATGCGCCAGCGCGTAATGATCGCAATGGCTATCTCTTGCCAGCCCAAGCTGCTCATCGCCGACGAGCCAACCACTGCGCTCGACGTGACCATCCAGGCTCAGATCGTAGACCTGGTTCAAAGCCTGCAAAAAGAGATGCAGATGGCCGTCATCTGGATCACCCACGACCTGGGCGTCATCGCGCGCCTGGCCCAACGAGTCAACGTAATGTACGCCGGGTTCATCATCGAGACCGGGCCTGTCGAACACATCTTCAGACAGCCCCACCACCCCTACACCGTCGGACTGCTGGGGTCCATCCCCAAGTCCGACGATGAGGGCGGGCAGATGTTGAGCTATATCGACGGCGCGCCGCCCGATATGATCCGCCTGCCCGCCGGGTGTCCCTTCCAGCCCCGCTGCCAGTTCGCCACCGAACGCTGCCTGCAAGAGCGGCCCGACCTGACCGTCGTGGAAGACGCTCACCAGGCGGCCTGCTGGAATACTCAAGCAGTGCGAGATCACCACGCTGCGAAGGATAGGGGGAGGGCCTAACATGCCAGATCAGGTATTGCTGCGCGTGACCAACCTAAAAAAGTACTACCCCGTCAAGAGCGGCCTCTTGCAGCGCGTGCACGCGCATGTCAAGGCTGTAGATGACATATCCTTTGACATCTACAAGGGCGAAACCCTCGGGCTGGTGGGCGAAAGCGGTTGCGGCAAGACCACCGCCGCGCGCGTGGTGCTGCAATTGCAGCGCCCCACCGAAGGCACAGTCCTGCTCAACGGCCAGAACCTGACCCAGACGCCCGACAAGGAACTGCGCTCCCTGCGTACCCAAATGCAGATCATCTTTCAGAACCCCTACACCTCGCTCAACCCTCGCATGACCGTCGGGGCGGCCATCGCCGAGCCAATGCAGGTCCACGGCATCGCCAAGGGCCGCGAGGCGTCCGAGCGCGTGGGCGAATTGCTAGAGATGGTGGGCCTCAACCGCTATTTTGCGGGGCGCTACCCCAGCGAGTTCTCCGGCGGGCAGCGCCAGCGCATCGGCATCGCCCGCGCCCTGAGCGTCAACCCAAGCTTTGTGATCTGCGATGAGCCGATTTCGTCGCTGGATGTGTCCATCCAGGCGCAAATCGTCAACCTGCTCAAGCGGCTGCAACAAGACCTGGGGCTGACCTACCTGTTCATCTCGCACGATCTGCGGATGGTGCGCTATATCAGCAACCGGGTGGCGGTGATGTACCTGGGCAAGATCGTCGAGCTAGGCACAAACAAGATGATCGCCGACAACCCCATGCACCCTTACCTGCAAGCTCTTTGGTCGGCGCTGCCCATGCCCGACCCGGATCGCGAGAAAACCCGCGAGCGGATCGTGCTGCGTGGCGATGTGCCCAGCCCCATCAACCCGCCCCAAGGCTGCCGCTTTTGCACCCGCTGCCCCAGCGTGATGCAAATCTGCCGCGAGGTCGAGCCGCCCCTGCGCGAGCTAGAGCCAGGGCATCAGGTCGCCTGCCACCTGTACGACTGAACGCATCCTCGGCGTAGGGAGGTGCGCTTGGCCTCCCTACGCCAGGCGCAACTTGCCCTTGCAGCGCGTCCCCCACTTGCCACGCCCCTCAACCCTTGTACAATGGGAGCCGAGTTTCGCTTACATCCGGGCGACAGGTAGCGCCTATTCGCAAAGGAGGCATATCCCCATGACCACCCCATTGTGCGATATTGGCAACCGGCTGGAGCTTATGGTAGATACCTGGCTCGTGGAGGCTTTTCGCGGCAGCGCGGCCCTGCGCCTGCATTCCCCCATACCCCGCGAAGTAGCCCTCCTCACCGACCGCCCCTGGGAGGGCAATATGTGCGGCTATATTACCGTCTTGCGCGACGGGGACCTTTGCCGCATGTACTACCGCACCGGCCAGTTCAACCTTAGCGGCGAGGGGCCACAACCCATCGGCGACTTGATCGCCCTGGCCGAGAGCAGCGATGGCATCCACTGGGAGCGGCCTGAATTGGGGCTGTACGAGGTGCAAGGCTCGCGCGCCAATAATCTCATCTGGGTGGGCGAGGGAGAAGACATGAAAGGGGTTCACGGATTTGCCCCGTTCCTGGACCCCCGGCCCGATGTCCCCCCGGAAGCCCGCTACAAAGCGGTAGGCGCTGCCCTGCATAGCAGCACCGGCCTGTTCGCCATGATCTCCCCCGATGGTATTCACTGGTCGCTGTTGCAAGAGGAGCCGATCATCACCGATGGCGCGTTCGACTCGCAGAACCTGGTCTTCTGGGACAGCGAGCGGGGCGAGTATCGCGCGTATATACGCGATTTCCGCAACGGCTGTCGCGGCATCCGCACCGCCACCTCGCCCGATTTCATCCACTGGTCCACGCCGCTCTGGCTGGAGTATCCCGGCACGCCCGAAGAACAGCTTTACACCAACCAGGTCGCGCCCTATTACCGCGCTCCCCATCTCTTCCTGGGCTTCCCCACCCGCTATGTCGAGCGCCCCTGGTCGCCTGCCATTGAGGCCCTGCCCGAACCGGAACACCGCCGCCTGCGGGCCAGCCTGCACCCCCGCTACGGCGCGGCCCTCACCGATGGGGTGTTCATGAGCAGCCGCGATGGACGCACGTTCAACCGCTGGCTAGAGGCGTTCATCCGGCCAGGGCCGCAACTAGAGGGGAACTGGGCCTATGGCGACAACTATCTAGCCTGGGGGATGTTGGAAACGCCCGCCGACCTGCCCGGCGCGCCGCCAGAACTGTCGTTCTACGGCACGGAACACTACTGGCGCGGCGACTATACGATCTTTCGGCGTTATACCCTGCGCGTGGACGGGTTTGTATCCGTGCAGGCCCCACTCAGCGGCGGCGAACTTGTCACCAGGCCGCTACGCTTTGCCGGACAACGGCTGCTGCTCAACATGGCAACCTCGGCGGCGGGCAGCCTGCGAGTGGAAATCCAAGACGCACAAGGGCATCCCCTGGAGGGCTATACCCTGGACGATTGCTACGAGATAATCGGCGACGAACTGGCCCGCCCCGTGCAATGGAAGGGCGGCGACAACCTGGGCGCGCTGGCCGGAACCCCCGTGCGCCTGCGCGTCGCCTTGCAAGACGCCGACCTGTACGCCCTGCGCTTTGCCTGATCGGCACAGGGGAAAAGTATGGCGCGCCTTGTCAGGAAGGTTCATAGAATAGTTTGGTAACAGCCATTAGGAGGGGCGGTTGAGACCACGGCAACCGTTGCATCGCCAACTAGTTGGCGCGCCTGTCTTCGCAGGCCAGGAAACAAGTCCACGAAGGTGGACTTGGCAAGGGTTGGTGCGGTTTCAACCGCCCATCCTAATGGCTTTCGCAACAATTGGCCAAGGAGAGTGCTTGCATGCGCTTCAATGAACTGCGCTATCAAGACCCCATCACCCGCACATATCTGGGCAGCCCCAGCATCGTTCGGCTGCCCGGCGGCGACCTGCTGGCAACGCACGACTATTTTGGCCCCGGCGCACCGTTGAGCCACGAGGGCATCCCGCATCTGTCCAGCGTCTACCGCTCCTCCGACAACGGCGCCACCTGGACCAACCTGACCCACATCGCCGGGGCGTGGTGGAGCACGCTGTTCGTCCACGGCCCTGACGTCTACCTGCTGGGCGTGTCTCAGGAATACGGCTCAATCGTCATTCGCCGCAGCCAGGACGGGGGCGCAACGTGGAGCCACCCCGCCGACGAGCGCACGGGGCTGCTATTTCGGGGCGGCCCGCGCCTCGAACCGCCCAACTATCACTGCGCGCCCACGCCAGTGTTGCTCGCCACTGGCCGCCTCTACAGAGCCTTTGAAGATTGCGACCCCTGCGTATGGGGGTCGGGCTTTCGCTCGCTGGTCATCTCTGTCGACGCCAACGCCGACCTGCTGAACGCCGCCCACTGGACCATGAGCAACAAGCTGCGCTTTGACCCGGAATGGCCGCCCGCAGATTGGGGCCAGCCAGAGAGGCCGGGATGGCTGGAAGGCAACGTGGTGCAGGCCCCCGATGGGACGCTGTGGAATATCCTGCGGGTGAACTCGCGCCCGGCGGTGAACAAGGCCGCCCTCGTCCGCATCGAGGACGCAGGCCGCCGCGTCACCTTTGACCCGCAGACCGGCTTTATCGAGTTCCCCGGCGGCATGACCAAATTCACCATTCGCCGCGACCCGGTTACCGGCATGTACCTTACCCTGAGCAACAACGTCACCCGCCCGGCTTATGCCACCCAGCGCAACGTGCTCTCGCTGCACGCCAGCCGCGATCTGCGCCAATGGCAGCACGTCCGCACGCTGCTAGAAGACGACTCGCCCCTGCCCGTCGAAGAGTCCATCCGTCTGGTGGGCTTTCAATACGTGGATTGGCAGTTCGACGGCGACGACCTGATCTATTTGGTACGCACAGCCTACGACGGCGCGCACAACTATCACGACTCGAACCGGATCACCTTCCACCGGCTGGAGGGTTTCCGGCAGCTATTGGTGGCTGCCTGATCGGGCTTGCGGTGCGCCTTGCAACGGGTTAGAAAAGGAGAGTAAATGACCGCCCGTGACGAGATCGAGCCACTGCTGGCCGCCCAGTCGGCGGAAGTGCAGGCCCTGGCCCGCGCCCTGGAAGAAATCATCCTCGCAGCCCAGCCCGACCTGGAAGTAGACGCTTCCCTCCGTCTCAAGGTCATCTACTTTCGGCATCATGGAGTCGCTTGCGCGCTGGGGCTACACAAGGCGCATGTGAACCTGCATTTCTACCAGGGAACCAGGCTATCAGACCCGCAGGGGTTGCTGCAAGGCAGCGGCTCCAAACTGCGCCACCTGCGCGTGGCCCGACCGGAGGATATTGACAGAGAGGCCATCACGCGGCTGGTGCGTGAGGCTTTTATGTTGAACGCGTGATACAGGAGGATGACTATGGCGAACGTATCCGCGACGCCGGGTAATGCCCGCGTCGTGCTTCAGGGCGTGGACCGTTATCGCGTCGTGGAGCCGATGTTCGAGGGCGTGCGCGTGATCCTGACCTACCGGGGCGAGACGTACTCCCCGGCCTATATCCAGGGGCTATCGGGCGCGGCCTTTCGGGTGGGCGGCATCTGCCCTTGCGCGCCCACTTGCACCGCCGCAATGGAGCCACAAGACCTGATCGGCCTGCTGGGCTATGCCTACGAATACCTGCCCCTGGCAGGCGAGGGTATAGACGCCCAGACCGCTGGCCCCCGCGTGCTGGCCCGCGTAAAGGAAGAACTGCGCGCCGGGCGGCCCGCGCTGGTGTGGCACGCCTTTACCTATTGCGAATGGGATGTTGTGGCGGGGTTCGACGACACGCAGGGCCTATTCTTTGGGCGCGGCTCCTATGCCGGGCTGGATGACTATGCTCAGGCCCCTCAGGAGCGCGCTACTACTTGCGGCGATACCTGCCCGGCGCTGGGCGCTATCCTCATCGGCGAGCGGTTGCGCGAGCCAGACACCCGCGCCGCCGAATTGGACGCTCTGCGCGAGGCGGTGCGCCATGCCCACTCCGCCGAGGCCCGCGATTTCCGGGGCGACAACCAGTGGGTAATGCTCTACGGCTTGGAATGCTACGACCGCTGGATAGAGACTTTTCGCGCCGACCCGCCCGTCGTGCCGGACATGGGCGACCGCTATTGCTTCAACGTGTACCGCAGCACCCACCGCGCCGCGGCCGAGTTTCTGCGCGAGATAGCGCCCAAGTACCCCCAGGCCGTGAGCGATTTGGGGCGCGCCGCTAACTGCTTTGCCACCGAGGCCGACGCCCTGCACACCTGCACCGAATGGCTGTTCCCCGGCGGAGAGCTTCCGGCAACGGCGGACCGGGCCACCCACGACCGCGTGGCGCATCTGCTCTCCCGCGCGCGCGACCATTACGCCCGCGCCATCTCCTCCATCGAAGCGGCCCTCCCCGCAATGGAATAGGCCAAAGCAAGGGAGGTTGGCCGCTGTCCAACCTCCCTTGAGCATGTGATCACCCGAACAAGTCGGCTGACAAGTGCCTGGCTTGTGCCGATATCCCCGCGCGAAAAATAAGATTACCGCTATGTAGCACCCATGTCCCGCTTTGGTAACCTCTCCTTCCTGTGCTATAATCCCGTTGGCTCTTTGGGAACGTAACCTGACACCACACGAGAGGGAATATGCGACGTCATCTGCTTCTCGGTCTACTGATTTTGCTCTGTCTTCAATTGCTTACTGGTTGTACCTCGCACAAACTTCTGGGGCAGGTGATAGACGCCCAAAACAACGCCCCTCTGACTAACGCAGAAATCCTTGTCGGCCAAGAGCGCCTGCTTACCGGCCAGGATGGCCGCTACGAAGCGCGCCTCGAAATCGGCGTGCATCGTGTGGAGGTATCGGCCCCCGGGTATATCCCAGAGATCTTTACGACCACCATCACCGAAGATACCCGTGACTATACCAACGACGTCAAGCTCACCCGCCAGATGTTGCGCGGTGTGGTCTATGATCAGGCCACCGAGAGCGCCCTGGCAGGCGCGCGCGTGCAACATGGCGACGCCGAGGCGACCACCGACGAGCAGGGCTTGTTCGAGTTGCCCGCCGTCGAGGGGCAGCCCGCGAATATCTCTGCCCCCGGCTATGTGCCCGCCGAGATACCCGCCGCCCAGGCCCAGGCCGCTTTTACCCCGGCTGAAGAGCCGCTGACGATCAACCTGACTCCGCGCGTCCTGAGCGGAAGCGTCACCGACGCGCAGAGCGGCGAGCCAGTCGCCGACGTGGTCGTGGCTGCGGGCAACGCCACCGCCAAGACAGACGCCCAGGGCCATTACGAACTGGTCCATGTGGACCCCGGCACAGCCGTTACGTTCACCCACGACGCCTACAAGCCCTCCCCTGAACTCGCCTACGACGGCCAGGAGCAGGCAGACGTAACCCTGGAACCGTTCCAGGTCACGGTGACCATTCTGGACGTTGCCAACGACGCGCCCCTGGAAGGGGCCACCGTCTCCAACGGCGAACAGACCGCCCAGGCCAACGCCGAGGGGCAGGCCACCCTGCGCGCCGTCCCGCCCGCCAAGCTGACCGTGGCGCGTGAGGGCTACCGCTCGCAAGAGCTGGACTACCAGGGCGAGGAAACCCTGGAGGCCAAACTGGAAGCCTCCCAACTCATCGGCATCGTCCGCAACGGAGAGACCCAGGAGACGGTGCCGGGCGCGCTGGTGCAGGTGTTCACCGGCGACAACCCCACCCCCATGCTGATCAATGCCGACGATCAGGGCAAGTTTGTGGTGGAGGACGCGCTGGACGTGACCAAAGTGGCTGTGAAAAAGCCGGGCTACCTGCTGGCTTCCGCGCCCGTCAACGGGCCGGGGTCCGTCACCGTTGATCTGGAGCCGTTTACCGCTCGCGCTATCTATATCCCCTTTGGATTGCTCAGCCTGCCCGACTATATCGAGGAAC
This sequence comes from Chloroflexota bacterium, assembly GCA_012515695.1. Lineage (GTDB taxonomy): Bacteria > Chloroflexota > Anaerolineae > UBA1429 > UBA1429 > JAAYXX01. The sequence goes on along the minus strand of JAAYXX010000090.1, from coordinate 7,173 downwards.
TACTCGACCTCGTGGCCGATTCTGACCTGAACGCCGTAGTCGTGGACGTCAAGGGCGATTCGGCGCGTATCGCATGGGATAGCCCCAACCAGTTGGCCAAAGACGCGGACGCCTATTTCCCTGGCTTGATGGACCTGCAAGAGTTCATCGAAAAGTGCCGCGAGCGAGACATCTATATCATCGCCCGTATTGTCGTGTTCAAAGATGACACGCTGGCCGCCGCTCACCCCGAGTTGGCCGTCACCACCAAAGACGGGCAAATCTACAAGGACTATTCCGAGCAACGCTGGCTGGACGCCTACATCCAGGAAGCCCGTGACTATAACGTAGACCTGGCCCTGGAAGTGGCGCAGATGGGCTTTGACGAAATCCAGTTCGACTATATCCGCTTCCCCACCGAGGGCAAGCTCAACTGGCGAGTCTATGCTCAAGAGGACACCGAGGAGAACCGCTCTCGGGCCATCAACGAGTTCCTGGCTCAGGCTTCTGCCGCGCTCAAGCCCACGCCGGTGTTCCTCTCCGCCGACATCTTTGGCCTGAACGTATGGGTCAAGATGCCGGGCGACAACAACGTGGGCCAACGGCTGGAAGAACTGGCCGAGAACCTGGATTACATCTCGCCGATGGTCTACCCCTCCACCTTCTGGACGGGCAACCTCGGGTTCTCGAACCCCAGCCTGTACCCCTACGAGGTCGTCTATCGCAGTATGTTGGTCGCCCAGGAGCGCACCGACTGCCTGATTCGACCCTGGTTGCAGCACTATTCCTCGCCGGGCGTGACCTACGGCCCGCTGGAGTTTATGAAAGAGCGCAAGGGAGCCGAAGACGCCAATAGCGCGGGCTGGATTTTCTGGAACTCGCGTGGCAGGTATCAGACCGAAGTGTTCTACACAGAAAAGATGCAAGAGTATGCCGACGTTCTGGCTCGCAGCATCGCGCAAGAAGAGGCCGCTTGGAATGCGGACTGATACGCTGCAGTTCACCATTTGAATACCACAGCACCGGGGCATCCCTCCGGTGCTGTTTTTATGTCAATTAAGAGCAATACCGTAGTTGCGGCATTCTGCCACCGGCATACACGCCGCCCTCGCCCTTTGGGAGAGGGGGCGCCTACGGCGGGGATGAGGGTCTCCCCACGCCGAGAGAAGTCTCGCACTGTCGCATTCGACAGCAGCGACATGGAAAGCCGCCAAAATACTTATTTCGTTCGCCTTTTCCGCAAATTACCGCCCGCTAGATGGGAATCTCGGTTGCACAAAGTGACCTTTTCGAGTATCATTAAAGAAGAGTGGGACGGTATGCTTCGTCGTAGCGGGCGAGCTAGAAGGAATGGTGCATCGTGGCAAGAACTGGACGAGTAGCCCGAGTCATGGGAGTAGTTGTTGACGCAGAATTCGCCGTAGGTGACTTGCCCAGTATTAGCAGCGCCCTACTCGTTCACCGGCCTGGTGAAGAAGATTTGGTCATCGAAGTGCAAGAGCACGTCGATCCGCAGACAGCACGTTGTGTAGCCATGTCTTCCACGTCGGGCCTGCATCGGGGCATGCAAGTCACCGACACCGGCGAGCCGATTCGTGTGCCTGTTGGCGAGCGCACGCTGGGTCGCGTGTTCAATGTGCTCGGCAAGCCTATCGACAATGGCGAGCCGATTGATGACGGGGAACGCCGCCCCATCCACCTGGCCTCCCCACCCCTGACCACGCAAAAACTCTCTACCGGTATCCTGGAGACAGGACTGAAGGTAATTGACCTGCTCACCCCTTACGGGCACGGCAGCAAGATCGGCCTGTTCGGGGGCGCGGGCGTGGGCAAGACCATGCTCGTCATCGAGTTGATCCGCCACAGCACCACCTCGCAGAACGCCCTGGCGGTGTTTGCTGGCGTGGGCGAGCGCACCCGCGAGGGCCACGAACTCTGGGTTAGCATGCAAGACAGCGGCGTGATAGACAACACGGTGCTGGTCTTTGGGCAGATGAACGAACCCCCCGGAGCGCGGCTACGCACGCCGCTTACCGCCCTGACGATGGCCCAGTATTTCCGCGACGAGATGCAGCGCGACGTTTTGTTGTTCATAGACAACGTTTACCGCTATGTCCAGGCTGGGGCCGAGATTTCCGCTCTGTTGGGACGCGTCCCTAGCGCCGTGGGCTACCAGCCCACCCTGGCCACCGAGATGGGCAAATTGCAGGAACGCATCACCACGACGACCAGCGGCGCGATCACCTCTGTGCAGGCCATCTATATTCCCGCCGACGATATTACCGACCCTGGCGTGGTCGCCGCGTTCAGCCACCTGGACGCCAACACTGTCTTGACCCGGCGGCTCTCCAGCCAGGGCTTTTACCCGGCGGTAGACCCGTTGGCGTCGTCGTCGCGTCTGCTAGAGCCGCGCTATGTGGGGGAACGCCACGTGCGGATAGCCTCCGATGTAAAGGCCATCCTTGCCAAATACGAAGCACTACAGGACATTATCTCTATCCTGGGTACAGAAGAGCTTTCGGAAGAAGACCGGCTGGTGGTGCGACGGGCGCGACGCTTGCAGCGCTTCCTGACCCAGCCCTTCTTCTCGACACAGCAGTATACCGGCATGGAAGGCCGGTACGTCCCGCTGGAGGAAACCCTGCGCGGGTTCGAAGAGATTGTCGCGGGCGTGCATGATGGGCTGCCCGAGCAAGCCTTTTACATGGTTGGCACCATCGACGAAGCCATCGCCAAGGCCGAGACACTATGAGCGATGAATGGGGCATTCCCAGCCAACTGCGGCTGCGTATCATCACCCCGGAAGAAGCCCTGTTCGAGGGCGAGGTAGACTGGGCGCAGGTTCCGTTGCTAGATGGCCTTGTGGGCATCTGGCCCGGCCACGCGCCATTGGCCGCCGCCATCAGCCCGGGGCCAGTCAGCTACCTGGCGCAGGGTGAAATACGCGAGGTATCCGTTCGCAGCGGCATTCTGCGAGTAACGCCTGACGAGTGCGTTGTCTTGGTGGGGGCGTGGGAGAAAGAAGAAACATTGGCCCCCTCATCCGCCGACAAGGCCGAGCTATTTGATAAACTAGAAGACGAACTGGCCCGCGCCCTGGGCACGGACCAGACGGATAAAGAGCAGCCGGGGGAATAACGTGCCCGTCCTTTACCAATTCGCGCTCTGGTGCCTGATGGGCGGTGCGACCGCGACTACTCATTTGTGGTTGCTGCATCGTTGCATCGAAGGAACCCGCAACATGGAGCCATATCAAGCCGCCCGGCGGATCACCTCCAGGTCGATCTTGCGGCTATTGGCCATGTTGCCTATCCTGTTCCTGGCAGCCAAAGGAGGGCCAGCAGCATCCATTGGCTTTTTGCTGGGGTATCTGCTGTGCCGCACAGTTGTCATTTACTATCGCGAGCGCCAATACAAGCAAGCCAGAGAAGGACAAGACTAGTGGGAATTGAAGGCTTTACTCCCCAAACGCATTATCTGCTCAACATTCCTATCAAAGATACGGTATGGCATACCTGGGTGATTATCGGCCTGCTGATTGGCTTTGCCATCTGGGCCTATAGGCGAGTGCGCGTCTGGGAGCCTAAAACCTGGCAGTTGGCCGTAGAGTGGGTAATCGAATACGTACAGGGGCTGGTGCGCGACATGAGCGGGCGTTCTGTGCCCGAAGTGATGCCGCTGCTGATTACCATGATCTCTTTTGTCGCCATTGCCAACCTGTTCGGGCTGGTGCCCTCGTTCTATGCGCCCACCCGCGACATGAGCACCACCCTGGCGCTGTCCCTGGTCGCATTTGGGGCCAGCCAATACTATGGCATCAACAAGCGGGGCATTGGCGGCTATATCAAGAGCTTTTTCGAGCCGGTAGTGTTTATGCTGCCCCTGAACCTCATCGGGCTGGTCAGCCGAGTGCTGTCCATGGCTCTGCGTCTGTTCGGCAACGTCATCGCCGGTGAGCTGATTGGCACCGTCGTCTTTGCCCTGGTCAAGCCGCTGGCTCCGTTGCCTCTCTCTTTATTGAGTTCCATTACTGGCGTCTTGCAGGCGCTGGTGTTCACTATATTGTCATTGGTCTTTATCCTCGATGCAATGGGTAATGCCGAAGAAAGCGTGGCACTCACCCAAGCCACAAAACCATCTATAACCGATTAGAAAGGGGTTGGGTTTCATGGATGCGCAAGCGCAATTTGCTATCACTACAACTATCGTCGTCGGGGCGGCTATGGTTCTCGGCTGCGTTCTTCCCGAAATAGTAGAAGGCCAGGCGGTGGTAAAAGCATTTGAAAACATGGCCCGCCAGCCTAGCGTGGCGGACCGTATCCGTAGCCTGCTGTTTGTCTGCCTGGCTATCCTGGAAACGGGGTCTATTTACGTCCTGCTGATCTGCCTGATTCTGCTGTTTGCCAACCCGTTCATGGGCATGTTCGGGTAATAGGAGAAGGTAAATGGCTGATCTGCTACGACCCGACTGGACCGCGCTCTTGCTCCAGATTTTCAATTTTATCATCCTGCTAGTCGCTCTGAACTTTTTCCTGTTCAGGCCATTGCGGTCCAAACTCCAAGAGCGTAGCAGGGTGATCGCTGAAACGTTACAGAGCGCCCGCGATCAGGAGGCCGAGGCTGCTCAGTTGCGCGATCGATGGGCACGCCGTTGGAGCACGGTGGAGGAACAAGCCGAAGAAGTCCGGCAGAACGCCCAGGCCGAGGCGACGAAAATCGCCGAGGGTATCCTGGAAGAAGCACGCAAGCGTCTCGACCACCTGACCGAGCAAATGCGGGAGGACCTCCGGCAGCACCGCGAGGAGCTAGTCCTGCAACACTATGAAGGTATCCTGGATACCATCATTGACCTTTCGGGCAACGTGGTGCAGTCGGTCACTACCCGGCGCACCCACGATGACCTGGTCACTAACTTTATGGCCAGCATCTATCAGTTGCCCCAGGAAGAGGTGGATGAATACCGGCGACTGATGGCGGGCCGCACACCCATCGCTTTCGTCACAACACCCGTCCCGCTGACGCCAGAACAGGCGCAATCCTTGACGGACACCTTGTCGTCCCTGATCGACCACAAGCTACAGATACAGGTACAAATAGAGCCGCGACTGATCGCCGGTATCCGGGTGCGTCTGGCCGACAAGTTGATAGACAACAGTCTGCAACAACAACTGGGCCGTATTCGCGCCCGCGTGCGCACAGAGTTGATCACGCGCATGGGAGAAACGACATAGCATGGCCCTAGATTCTGTTGAAGACACTTATCCCTTGATGGATTCCAACGATAGCGAACTGGATACCGAGGCGCCCAAGAAGGAACTGCTCGTTCCTGGTCAGGAGGAAGAAGATGGCGACGAACCATCCATCGTCCTCCTGACCGAGAAGCCCGGCAACATCGAGCAGATGCTCCGCGAGACACTAGAATCCGTCTTGCAGGACATGTTTCCCCCTGCCGAGGAGGAAACACCATCTACCGAGGAAAACAACAGGCGCCCCCCGTGGGCCATGATGCCAACGGGCACGGAAAATCTGCCCCCGCTGTTGTTCAAAAAGCTGTTGCAACAGCCAACCGAGGCGATGTCCGACCTCTTTGACACAGTGAAAAAGGCGAGCCAATCCACCCGAGCGACGATGGCTGTCAGCGACGTGGGAACCGTGCGCCAGGTCGGCGATGGCGTGGCCTCCCTCTGGGGGTTGCCCCAGGCCCGCGTAGATGACCTGCTCCAGTTCCGCACCGGCGTGATGGGCCTGGTGATGAACCTGGAAACCCGCTGGATTGACTGCATCCTGCTGGGGTCTGACGAAGGCATTCAGGGCGGCGATATGGTGCGCTCCACCGGCCAGCGTATTACCGTGCCGGTGGGCGAGCGGCTTTTGGGCCGGGTGGTAGACCCGCTGGGCAGGCCGGTGGACGACAGGGGCCGACTGTTCGTGGATGAACAGCGTTTCGTCGAACGAGAAGCGCCCGGCGTGGTAGAGCGCGCAGCGGTTGACACGCCACTACACACCGGCATCAAGGCCGTGGACGCGATCATCCCCATCGGGCGCGGGCAACGCGAATTGATTATCGGCGACCGGCAAACGGGCAAAACCAGCCTCGCGCTCGACGCCATTATCAACCAGCGTGACACGGACGTGCTGTGCGTCTATGTGAGCATCGGCCAGCGCAAGTCATCCACGCTGCAAGTGCTGCAATTGCTGCGCGAGGCGGGTGCATTGGATCATACCGTAGTGGTCATGGCCTCTCCCGATGATCCCCCCGCCCTGGTCTACCTGGCCCCTTATACCGGCTGCACCATCGCCGAGGCGTTCATGGATCGCGGGCGAGACGTGCTCATCATCTACGATGATCTGACCAAGCACGCCGACGCCTATCGCGAGCTGTCGCTGCTGTTGCGGCGCCCGCCCGGTCGCGAAGCCTATCCCGGCGACATCTTTTACCTGCACTCGCGCCTGCTGGAACGGGCGGGGCACGTCAGAAACGAACTGGGGGGCGGCAGCATTACCGCGCTGCCCATCGTCGAGACCCGCCGGGGCAACATCCAGGCATACATCCCCACCAACCTGATCTCTATCACCGACGGGCAGATTTATCTCAGCCCCGACCTGTTCAACCAGGGGATCAAGCCAGCCATCGACGTGGGGCTGTCCGTGTCACGTGTGGGCGGAGCAGCGCAAACTTCTGTCATGCGTAAGGAGAGTGGCAGGTTCAAGCTGGCCCTGGCCCAGTATGAAGAGGTGGCGCACTTTGCCCGGTTTGGCACGGAAATCGATCAGGCCACCCGCCAGCAGATCGTGCGTGGCGAGCGGCTGCGCGAGGCGCTCAAGCAGCCCGCCTATTCGCCGCTTTCGCTGGCCCAACAAGTGCTGATCCTCTACGCGGCAGACCGGGGCGCGCTGGATGGACTCCCGCTGGACCGGATCGCCGAGTACGAGGCGCGACTCTGGCAATATGCCCAGCGCGAGCACCGCAGCGTCGTCCGCCGCATCGAACAACACTGGGACCTGGACGACGACCTGGCCCAAGACCTGGATCAACTTATCGCCAAGTTCTCCGCCGAGTTTAACTAAAAAGGCGGGGTCAACCCACCTCTTCCCCTCCCCAAGTTTGGGGAGGGGAACCCGGTCGCTCTTTCTGCCCCCTCAAAAGCTAGAGAGGGCAGAACAGTAGCTCGTCGCCGCGTCATCCTGGCGCGC
>JAAYXX010000089.1 GCA_012515695.1 Chloroflexota bacterium | reverse complement strand
CACCACAACGGTGAAAACGGACAACCTCGGCAGGGCAACGGCCAGCTTTACGCCGCCGGAAGGGGGCATCTACAAGGTGGTCGCCAGCGGCCTGGACAAAGACGAGAACGAGATACGCAGCTCCACCTACCTGTGGGTCAGCGATACCGAGTTTGTCAACTGGCGACGCGAGAACAACGACCGCATCGAACTGGTAGCCGATAAGGAGCTATACCGACCGGGCGACATGGCCAAGGTGTTGGTCCCCTCTCCCTACCAGGGCGAGACGGTGGCCCTGATGACCATCGAACGCGGCCACATCTGGGAGCACAAGCTGCTCACGCTGGACAGCAACAGCGAGCAGCTCAACATTCCCATCCTGCCGGAATATGCGCCCAACGTGTTCGTCTCGGTGGTGATCGTCCAGGGGATGACCGACGACAACCCGGTCGCCTCCTTCAAGGTGGGCTATGTGGAGCTGCCGGTGTCTGCCGAGCAACAGGAGCTCCAAGTCACCGTCACGCCAGACAAAGAGGCCTATCGCCCCGGCGACACGGTGACGTATGACATCGAAACGCGGGACTATCGCGGGGAGGGCATCGCCGCCGAGCTTTCGGTGCAGGTCGTGGACCTGGCCGTCGAAACGCTCACCGGCCCGGATACCCAGAATATTCTGGACGCCTTTTACCACCAGCGCGGCCTGGGCGTCTGGACAGCAGCCACGCTGGCTATCTCGGTGGATCGCCGCAACCTGGAAGTCCCCGATGAAGGCAAGGGCGGCGGCGGTGGCGGCGGCATCGGTGACCTGATCGTGCGGGACGACCTGCCGGATATCGCCTTCTGGGACCCGGCTGTCCAGACCGACGAGGACGGCCACGCCCGCATCGAGGTGCAACTGCCCGATAACCTGACCACCTGGCGGCTGACGGCCCAGGCTGTCACGCCGGGAACCAAGGTGGGCAAGGGGACGGCAGACGTCGTTACCAGCCTGGACGTCATGGTCCGGCCTGTGATCCCGCGCTTTATGGTCGTCGGCGACGAGCCGATTCTGGGCGCGGTAGTGCACAACAATACGGACAAAAACCTGTCCATGAACGTGGCGCTGGAGGCCGAGGGCGTCGAGGTGCAAAACCCCGCGCAACAGATCAACCTGCCCGCACACAGCCGCCAGGTGGTAAACTGGCCCGCCGTCGTGCAGGCGGTGGATCAGGCCACCTTGCAATTCAGCGCCGCCGCTACGGGCTACTCGGACGCCATCCGGGTGAGCCTGCCGGTGTACCACTTGAGCACTCCGGAAACCGTCGGCACGGCGGGTGAGGTCGAGGATCAGGTCATCGAACTTGCGCGCCTGCCCGAACAGGCCGACACCAGCATGGGCGAGTTGACCGTGCTGGCGGAACCCTCGCTGGCCGCCGGGTTGCGCGAAGGGCTGCGCTTCCTGGAGACCTACCCCTACGCCTGCATCGAGCAGACCGTGAGCCGCTTCCTGCCCAACGTCGTGACCTACCGCGCACTGCGCGAACTGGGCGTCGAAAACGTCGAGCTGGAAGCGAGCCTGCCGCAGCAAGTGGGCGTGGGCTTGCAGCGCATCTACACGCTGCAAAACCTGGATGGCGGCTGGGGCTGGTGGCCAAGCGAGGCCAGCAACCCTGTGCTATCCGCCTATGTCGTTCTGGGTCTGGTGGAGGCCCAGCGTTCAGACTTTACCGTGGACGATTCCGTCATAAAGCGCGGCATCGAGTACTTGCGCGAGTGGATGAACCAGGGCATGAAAAACCCTGAACAACAGCGCGACGACCTCGCCACGGTGCTGTATACGCTGGCCGAGGCGGGCCGGGGAGACCTGGGGCGCACCGTGAACCTGTACGAAAACCGGGCGGGCATGTCGCTGTACGCCAGGGCATATCTGGCGATGACCCTGCAACTGCTCGACCCGGAGGAAACCAGCCGCCTGGACACGCTGGTCAGCGAGTTTGCCGACGCGGCCATCCTCAGCGCCACGGGCACGCACTGGGAGGAGGAAACCCGCGACCCGTGGGCGATGAACACCGACACGCGCACCACGGCCCTCGTGCTGCGCGCTCTGGTGCGCCTGCAACCCGACAATGGGCTGCTGCCCAACGCCGTGCGCTGGCTGATGACCGCCCGCAGCAGCGGCCGCTGGGAGACCACCCAGGAAAATATGTGGGCCATCCTGGCGTTGACGGACTATATGGTCGCGACCGGCGAATTGCAGGCCGACTATGAGTATAGTGTCGTCATTGACGGGACGGAGGAGGCCAGTGCCGTCGTGACTCAAGAGAACGTGGACGAGGCCACGCAGGTGCAAGTTCCCGTCAGCGAGTTGCGCCAGGGGGAGGACAGCGCCATCCTGCTCGAACGGACAGATGGCCCCGGCAAGCTGTACTATAGCGCCTTCCTGCGGTACTTCCTGCCAGCGCGGGCCATCCAGCCGCTCAATCGGGGGCTGTACGTCAGCCGTGCATACTATCTAGGCGACGACCTGGAAACGCCAATAGAGCAGGCCACGGTCAACGACGTCATCACCGTCAAGCTGACGCTGATCGCGCCGAATGATGTGTACTATCTGGTGTTTGAAGACCCGCTGCCCGCTGGCTGTGAGGCGATTGACCCAGGGCTGCAAACCACCAGCGCCATGTTCGACCAGCCCATGCTTGTCGAAAAGATGCTCGCCGAACAGGGCCTCGCAGACGAATATGCCACCTGGCGCAAATACATGAACTGGGCCAGCCACATCGAGCTGCGCGACGAGCGCGTCGCCCTGTTCGCCAGCTATCTGCCCAGGGGAACCTACGAGTATGTCTACACCATCCGATGCACCACGCCGGGCGAATACCAGGTGATGCCCGCCACCGCCTACGAAATGTACTTTGCCGACGTGTTTGGCCGCTCCGCCGGGGCGCTGTTTACCATCCAGGCCGAGGACTGACACGAGTAGCAACCCAAAAGAGGGGGACAGCGTTTGCTGCCCCCCTCTTTTGCTGTCGTTCCCATTGGGGAGAGAGAACCATCTGGCTTCTTGGGGAGAAGGGAGTTGTCGCCTTCT
>JAAYXX010000088.1 GCA_012515695.1 Chloroflexota bacterium | reverse complement strand
CCAAAGGCCGTGCCCGACAGGGCAGCCACGCCCGCCTCGTAGAGCAGGTAATCCGCGCACTCGCGGCTGCTCATGCCCGTGCCGGTGATGTTGGGGAACACATAGAACGCGCCCTTGGGCTTGACGCAGCGGATGCCGGGGATGGCGTTCAGCCCGTCCACGATGATGTCGCGCCGCTCGCGGAACGCCTCGACCATCGTTCGCACGCTATCTTGCGGCCCGTTCAGCGCCGCAATGCCGCCGTACTGGTTGGAGGCCGACGTGCACGAGTTCGAGTTGATCATCAACTGGGTGATGCGCGCGGCGAACTCTTTGGGCATCACCCCATAGCCCAGTCGCCAGCCGGTCATGGCGTAGGTCTTGGAAAAGCCGTGCAGGATGATGGTGCGCTCGGACGTGGACATGCCGGGATAGGTGGCGATGCTGGCAAACTGCCCATCATACATAATATGCTCGTACACCTCGTCCGACAGCACGGGGATGTCGCGCTCGACGCACATCTCGGCGATGGCCTGCAGGTCGTCCGGCTCCAGAAAGCCGCCCGTGGGGTTCTGCGGCGAGTTCAGGATAATCAGCCGGGTGCGGTCGGTGATCAGGTCGCGCAGTTCGTTCACGTCGAACCGAAAGTCTTTTTCCTCGCGCAAGGGGATGGGCACCGGCTTGGCGCCCACGAAATTAATCATGGACTCGTAAATGGGAAAGCCGGGGTTGGGGTAAATCACTTCGGTTCCCGGCTCGGCCAGGGCCATGATCACAAAGAACATGATCGGCTTGGCCCCCGGCGTAATAACCACCTGATCGGGGGAAATCTCTTGGCCCCGTGCCGCCCCCAGATGCCGCGCAATCGTCTCGCGCAGTTCGAGAATGCCCGCCGCCGGGGTATAGTGGGTGGCGCCGTTACGCAGGGCGTCGCAGGCTGCCTCTATAATGTGGGGCGGCGTGTCGAAATCTGGCTCGCCGATCTCCAGGTGGATCACGCTTTTGCCCTGGGCTTCCAGGGCCTTGGCCTTGACCAATACCTCGAATGCCGACTCGGTGCCGAGTCGGCTCATCCGCTCCGCCAACTTGAACATGTGCTGCCTCCGTTATGCTGCAAGCTCGGTATATGATGCCAATAGCTGTTGTGCTGCTGCTTTCCAGGTGAAACGTTGCACCTGCTCAAACCCGCGACGGCGCAACGTCTCGCGTAGCGCCGTATCATCCAGCGCCCGCCAGAGCGCATCGGCCAGCGCCTCCTCATCCGTCGGCGACACCAGCAGCGCCGCGTCCCCCGCCACTTCGGGCAGCGAAGACGCCGTGGCCGTGACCACGGGCGTGCCGCAGGCCATCGCCTCCAGAACGGGGATGCCAAACCCTTCGTACAACGACGGAAAGGCGAACACGTCCGCCGCCGTATACAGGGCGGGCAGGTCATTGTCATTCACAAAGCCGATCAGTCGCACCTGCTCATGCAGACCGAGGCTCTCGATGCAGGCGTCTATCTCCTCGTATAGCCATCCTCGCCCGCCGCCGATTATCAATTGGTGCGGCAGGTTGCGCTCGCGGCGCAGGCGGTCATAGGCGCGGATCAGGCGCACGAAATTCTTGCGGGGTTGCAGTGTCCCCAGCCCCAGGATATACGGGCGCTGGATGCCGTATTGATGCAGGGTCGCGCGGACAAGGGCGTCATCTTGCACGGGCGCGAACCGCTCTTCGACCCCGGCATACACCACGCGCACGCGCTCCTCCGGCACACCGAGCAAGTCCACCAAATCCTGGCGTGTGCTGGCGGAATCGGCCAGCAGCAAATCGGCGCGGGCCACAGACCGGGGCACAGAGCGCATCAGGTATTCCAGCAGCGGCGGCGAGGAGCACTCGGGATAGCGCATAAAGGACAGGTCGTGAATGGTCAGCGCGGTTCGGGCGGCGACCACTGGCGGCAGCACGAAATCGGGCGAGTGAAAAATGTCCACCCGACCCGTAAACAACTCGACGGGAACGGGCAGCCGCAACCGTTGCCACAGGATCGCCAGGTGTCTATCGCTCAGGGGCAGCGCCCGCCGGCTAAAGTTGGTCGGCCAGCTTTCTGCCGCGTCGCGTCCAGCACTGAACAGCACATAGCGGTTGGAGCGGTCCAACGCGGCCAGCGCGCCGATCAGCCCCCGCGTATAGCGCCCGATGCCTGCCCCCTGTTGTACTGCCGCTGTATAGTCAATGCCGATGCGTGTCACCTGATCTCCCGATAGGTCCAGATGCGATTGATGCCAAAGTTCCAGAACAATACCACGCCGATGGCGATGGCCTTGGAGAGATTATAGCCCCAGGCTCCCCAACCATCAAAGACCCAACGGTCTAGCGACAAAAAGATAAGCTGGTTGATGACATACCCGACCATGTTTACGAGCAGGAATTGGAATAATTGCTTGAATAGCGGTTGCGCGCGCGATTCAGGAAAGGTCCACAGGCGATTCCAGGTGAAATTGCTCAGCACAGCCGCCGCAAAAGAAAAGGTGTTCGCCAGCCATTTCTCCAGGCCGAACACCTGAATACCGAGGTTCAGTATGCCAAAGTCAACCATAGCCCCGATAGCGCCCACGATCCCAAACTTGATAAAGCGGATCGCCTCAGCGCGGTTCATTTTTGTCCAACTTTTCACATTACTCACGACCTGTGACATTCTACTCCCGTTCGACGATGCTCTATGATGTTCTGCGTCGCGCCTTGCCGCAGCGTTGCCGCGACCAGGCCGAGCAGGATAGCCACGATCAGGTACATTTCGTGCACATACAGGTTATCCACCACGCTGTGCGCCGCCAGATGTCCCAGCATCCCCAACGCGGCGAGGGCCACCATGCGCCCCCACCCCTGGCCGCGTCGCGCCTGCCGCCACACGACCACGCCCGCCGTCAGCAGGAAGGCCAGATATACCGCCAGCCCGACCAGCCCCCCTTCGGCCAGCGTGTTCAGGTAATAGTTGTGGGCATGGCCCAGCGGGTCTTGCCAGCGCGGCAAGGCCACCGCCGGGTAGGCGACGCTATATTGCCCCGCGCCTGCTCCCAACCAGGGATTGCTGTCAAACATCCGCCAGGCGGCATTCCAGTGGGCCAGCCGCTCGATGATGGCGAAATTGGCATCGGTAATCTCGACGGCGGCCAGTTCAGTCCCGGCAGTATAGCGCAATGCCTCCGCCATCCGGTCGATCAGGTCCGTCGGCACGCGCTCTAGCAGCATTGGCCCCAGCAGCAGCCCGACCAGCGCCAGCGGCAGCAGGGCCAGCCAGACCCGCCGCCCCAGGGCCAACGCCACGCACGCCAACCCCGCCGCTAACCCCAGCAGCGCGCCCCGCGACCAACTCATGAGCAGCGCCGCGCCCATGATCACCGCCGCAATGACCGCCAGCGCCCACAGAAGCATCGGCCCCACCGACGCCCAGCCCTCGCGCCTGCGCCAAGCGCGCGCGGCTTCGGGCCAATAGCCCAGAGCCAGCACATAGGCCAGTGGCAGCAGCAGGCCCATGTACCCGCCAAAGGGGTTGGGCTGTAAAAAGTGCCCGTAGGCCCGCATATAGCGCCCGTTCAGGATAAACCCCTCTGGCCCCACCTGAAAGAGGAACTGGTAGATTCCCTGCAATCCCTCCAGCGCGCCCGCCAGCAGCAGGCTGGCCGCCACCATTTTGGTTTCGCCGGGGGTCAGCGTGCTCGCCACGAACAGATACACCAGCAGGAATTCGCCCCACTTGGCAAGCTCTTTGAACGCCAGTGTCATGCTGGTAGCAGGCCAAAGGGCGATCAGCAGCGCGGCCAGATAGCAGAGGATGCCCAGGGTGAGCCGCGAGCGGGTGAGTTGCACCTGGCGCGTGGCGGCCATACGCAGGAACCAGACGGACACCAGCGCCATCACCAACAACTCGCTGGCTCCCACGGTCAACCCGCCGACATGCAGTTCTCGCAACGAGCCAAAGGGGACGGCAAAAGCCAGCGCGTACAGGGCCACAGCGGGCCGCATCAAGAGCGCCCACAGGCCCACGCCCCCCACCAACGCGGCCACGCACCACATCAAAGGGGCGCGGGCGATAAACAGCCCCAGCGCCAGCACGCCCAGGAGGGTCAGCGCGAGCGGGAGGGCGCGCTCAAGCCACCCTTTGCCTGTCGGGTGCTCGACGCCCGACCAGCGGGAACGGGTGGCGAGGGTTTCCGTCGTCATGAACTCAAACCCTGACCCGGAAGGATTCGATGGTCTTGGACAGACCTTCTTCCAGGGTTACGCGGGGTTCCCAGCCCAGCACAGCGCGCGCCCTGGAAATGTCGGGCTGGCGTGTCTGTGGGTCGTCCTTGGTGCGCTCGTCCTTGGGGGTTACGAAGGCAATCCCCGCGTCGCTGCCCGAAATCCGCAGCACCGCCTGGGCGAATTCGAGAACGGTCATCTCGGCGGGGTTCCCCAGGTTCACCGGCAGCGCCTCGTCGGACAGCAACAGGCGATACAGGCCCTCTACCAGATCGCTCACATAGCAAAAGCTGCGCGTGCGCGAGCCGTCGTCATACACCGTTAGCGGCTCGCCGGAAAGGGCCTGACGCACGAAATTGGGCACCACGCGCCCATCGTCCAGTCGCATACGTGGGCCGTAGGTGTTGAAAATGCGGGCGATATGCGTACGCACGCCGCGCGCGCGATGGTAGGCCATTGTCAGGGCTTCGGCGAATCGCTTGGACTCGTCGTATACGCCACGCGGCCCGATGGGGTTCACGTTGCCCCAGTATTCCTCCGGCTGGGGATGCACCAGGGGGTCGCCGTACACTTCGGAGGTAGACGCCAGCAGGAACTGCGCCCGCTTGGCGCGGGCCAATTCCAGGGCGTTGTGCGTTCCATAGGCCCCCACGGCCAGCGTCTCAATGGGCATCTCTAAATAGTCCACGGGACTGGGGAGCGAAGCCAGATGCATGACGGCGTCCAACTCTCCAACAAAGTGAATAGGCTGGTTCACGTCATGATCCAGGAAGGTGAAGTCGGGGTTATCTCGCAGGTGAGCGATGTTTTCCGCACTGCGCGTTATCAGATTATCCACAGCCACCACCTGATGCCCCTCGGCCAACAGCCGATCGCATAGGTGAGAGCCGACAAAACCCGCGCCACCCGTAATCAAAACTCGCATATTTCTCTCCACCAGAACACAAGACTTGATCCAGTATAACCGATTCCACGAGCCAGAGTCAAAACGCCTGCCATCTCGTAGGCAGTTAAAACTGCACCAACCGTTGCATCGGCATAAGGCAGTTGAAACTGCACCAACCATTGCAAAGCCTGCCTTCGCAGGCTACAGATGGCTGGGAAACCAGTCGCCGAAGGGGCGACTGTAGCCCACGAAGGTGGGCGCGCCAACTT
>JAAYXX010000087.1 GCA_012515695.1 Chloroflexota bacterium | reverse complement strand
CATACAGCGCGACAATATCCGACGAGGTTTCCACCAGGCTGCGATAGCGGGCCTCGCTCGCCCGCCGGGCCGCCGCTGCCCGCTGTCGCTGTTCGATCTCGCGCTCTAGCTCGGCGTTCGCGTGCATCAACTCGGCTGTCCGTTCATTCACATTAAGCTCCAGCCTGTCGTGCGCCTCCTGCAAAGCCGCCTGGGCCGCCATCAATTCGCTGATGTCGCGCAACACTACCACCCAGCAAAACGCCTGCTGGCGATCATCCAGCAAGGGCGAGATGGCCACATCGTAGGTGCTGCCGTTCCTTTTCCATTGGTAGGACTGTCGAGTTTTCGCGAGCCGATCTACCTGAAATGGCAGATCGGGCCAGATGCTAGGGACAAGCTGGCCCGTTCCAACCCTTTGCAGAGCCGGAAACAAGGACAAGGCGGCATTGTTATAGTCAACGACTCGATGCTGGGTATCCAGAACGAGCACCGCATCTTGCAGCCCATCAATAACCAGTTCGCGTGCTACCGGCACAATGTCGCCAAACCGAAAGCGCGCCACATTCCAGGCTGCGGCCAACAGGGCGAACATAAGCATGTAGGGGAGCGCGCTTACACCGGGCCAAAACTCCCACCCTAACAAGTCCAGCGCCAGCCCCAACCACGGCAGCCAGGTCGCCAAAGTTAAGCACGATACCTGATGGCGAAACACGCCTCGCACACGCGCATAGACGCGAGCCAGCATCAGAAAGCACAAGAGTGTGGCAAGAAGCGAGTTCGCGGCTACCCAGAGCAGCCCAGGCCCCAGGGAGCGCGAGGAATTCAAGTAGGGGAGTTGCCATGTCCAGGGAGACCAGATGAGATGATGGTATCTATCGGTGACCAACAACACTACGGACGAAAGAGGTGACAGCACCAGCCAGCCCCACCGACGGGAAGTGAGCCGATTCTTGTAGCCAGTATAGCGCAGCACGTACAGCATCCAGGTACACGGCAAAACGGCGATCGCTGCCCATTCGACCAGCTTCCAAGAGTATACCGCGTCCGGGGCAACACGCTGCATAGCCCCCGCCAGGGACCACACAGCCACAACCAGAGCATTGACTGCCGCGGTGACTTTTTCCGCGAGGCCGCGGAGGGAAAATACCAATCCCCCGCAAAGCAAACAAGCCAGCACCATTGCCATCCAAAAAGGGCCAGCCAAGATAACGCCCTCCACCACGATCGGTTTGACAGGGCAACCGCCGGATGGTCGCCCGCAGCACCCCATATCTTACTGCAAGCGCCCATGCTGTAGCATAAAAGATGGCTTAAGGAGGGCATAGGGTCGCGCCCGCCAGGTCGGACGCAAAAAACCAGCCCCTCCCGGAGAATCACCGGGCAAGGGCTGGCTGTGCGCTCGGCCAATAGCGGCGTGCGCCTGCTCAGCGCCGTGGTCGCGGCGGCTAGTTTTTCTTCAGGATCACGATATACTGCGGCCCTCCTGAGGGAATGAACCGATCTATCCGCCAACCAGTGCCGCGCACCAACTCTTCCACCTCTTGCCGGGAGGCCAGCCAATAGTCGAACCAGGGGGTGCAAAATTGCTTGTAGCGGATGCGAATCTGCACCTGGCCGCCCAAACGGCCTCGTTGGCGGTTGAACTCGTGATACGCCAGATGGTCGGGGTCCGTCGTGTCATAGGGGTCCGTCGTCTCGGCGACGATGCGCCCCGCGCCGCTGGTAATGCTATGAAACCGCTTCAGCAGCCAGCGCCCGCGACGCATATCCCCCAACAAGCCGAAATTGTTGCCCATCATGATGATGGTATCAAATCTCCCCAGCTTGCGGCTCACGCGGGTGATAGATAGCTCGCGCACATCTCGCACGCCCCGCTCCCTGGCAACCTGAACAGCCAGGGGAGAGCTATCAATGCCCACGACCTCGTGCCCCTGCTCTTGCAAGTAGAGCGCATGACGGCCCGCCCCGCAACCCACATCGAGCACGCGCCCATGCACGCAGGCCATCGCTTCGCGATAGTAGGGCGGCCAGCTTTCGTGCGTGGCAAAGTACATCTCTGGCCCCCCGGACAGCGCAAAATAGCCGTCGTCTCGCTCTACGATCTCGAATCCCTTGCCAGTCCGCCAATAGTCAAGTATTTCGTGTCCAAAGGCATCCTGGTAATCCTGCATCGGCTCACCTCCTCCGAGCATGTCCTCCCTCCAGCGCGTGCAGCATCAACGGCTGCGTACCAGCATAGCTATGGTACACCTCATACTGGCCCAGCAAACGACCCCACTTGCCACGCAAGGCCAACATCCCCACCAGATCGGGGTCTATTGGCCCATACCCTATCACATGCGTGGGCTGATAGGCGTCCAGCCTGTCGCGCAGCGGCCAGGTTCCCAGTCGGTCATTCACGCAAACCATCCCCAACTCTAGCCCAATCGAGTCGGCCATGTGCCCCATCAGCAACACGGGCCGCTCCT
>JAAYXX010000012.1 GCA_012515695.1 Chloroflexota bacterium | reverse complement strand
TGCGGGTCTGCTATCACCCTGTCTGGTCGCCCGACGGCAGCCGCATCGCGTTCGTCAGCGAGCAAGACCGCACAGACGACATCTGGATCATGAACGCGGACGGCTCTGAACAGCGCAACCTGACCGAAAACGAGTGGGAATGGTAAAAGCACCCGACCTGGTCGCCCGATGGCAGCAAGATCGTCTTTTGGTCGAACCGCGAGGGACGCCGACAGCTTTACATCATGGACGCCGACGGGCGCAATGTGCGCAATATCAGCAATACCCCAGACGAGGAATACGATCCCGTCTGGATCAAATAACGGGGGTGAAGTGTGCTAAACGTCAACCGCAACGCCATACATGAACCGATACGCGACCCCGGCCAGGGGAGCCTGGCCGCCGAGCAAATCCGCGAGCGCGTGCAGCGCCGCCTGCTGGCCGAACTAAGCCCTACGATGGACACGCGCAACATGGAACTGGTCCGCCCAGCATTGGAGCAAATCTTTTTAGAAACGCTGGCGCAGGAGCAGGTGCCCCTTAGCCGCATAGAGCGCAATCAACTATTCGACGAAATCTCGGCGGCCATCCTGGGGTTTGGCCCGCTGGAGCCGCTGCTGCGCGATGATAGCGTCACCGAAATCCTGGTGAACGGCCCCGATCAGGTGTTCATCGAGCGCAACGGCCTGCTCAAAGAGGTGGACGTTCGCTTTCGCGATACCGCCGAACTCATGCGGATCATTGACCGGATTGTCGCCCCCCTGGGCCGCCGCGTGGACGAGACCAGCCCGATGGTAGACGCTCGCCTGCCCGATGGCTCCCGCGTCAATATCATCATCCCGCCGCTGACCCTCAACGGGCCATGCGTCAGCATCCGCAAGTTCGCCAAGGCGGTCTACTCGGTGGACGACGCCATTCGGCTGGAAACCTTGAGCCAGGAGATGGCCCACTTTGTGCGGGCCTGCGTGCTGGGGCGGCTCAACATCGTCATCTCGGGCGGCACCTCCACCGGTAAAACGACCCTGCTGAATATCCTGTCCAGCTTTTTGCCGTCCAACGAGCGCATCATCACCATCGAAGACGCCGCCGAATTGCAGCTCAACCAGCGCCACGTCGTCCGTCTGGAAGCGCGCCCGCCCAACATCGAGGGGCGCGGCCAGATCTCTATCCGCCAACTGGTCATCAACGCCCTGCGTATGCGCCCCGACCGCATCATCGTGGGCGAGGTGCGCGGCGCAGAGGCGTTGGATATGTTGCAGGCCATGAACACCGGCCACGACGGCTCGCTCACCACCGCCCACTCGAACAGCCCACGCGATACCCTGCACCGCGTGGAAACGATGGTGCTGACGGCGGGGACAGATATGCCCCTGCGGGCCATCCGCGAGCAAATCGCCTCCGCCTTTGACCTCATCATCCACCTGGATCGGCTATCCGACGGCATGCGCAAAGTGGTCGCCATCTCGGAGGTGCAGGGGATGGAGGGGGACATCATCGTCATGCAAGACATTTTCCGCTACCAACAAACGGGTATCAAGGATGCGCGGGTGCAGGGCTACTTTACCGCCACCGGTATCCGCCCCAAGTTCATGGAAAAGATCCAATTGGCGGGCATTGACCTGTCTCCCGCCATCTTTGGACCGACCCAGCGAAAGGATATCAGGCGATGAACGCCATACAACTGACCGAGGAATTGCAGGGCGCGAACCCGGCGGAACGGCGCGAACACCTCTGGACGCTGGCCGAGGTGATGGGAGACATCGAGGAGCGCATAGCCAGGGGCAACGTGGAGCGCTTTCGCCCGTTGCCCACCGGCTTTCACCCGCTAGACGACGTGTTGGCCGGGGGATTGCGCCCTGGCGAGATGATGATCGTGGGCGGCGCGTTTGGCGTGGGCAAGACCATCATGGCCCTTCAGACTGCCCGCAACGTGGTAATGAGCCACCCCAACTACAGGGCCATGTATGTCTGCTATGAACACGACCCGATTCACCTCTTGATGCGCCTGCTCGCATTGGAAAGCGCCGAGCATAGCCGCCCGGAAGACGCCCTCACGCTCCGCAAGCTGGCCGAGTTGACATTTAGCTCCAACGGCGCGGGCCTGATCTCGCGCCTGCGAAATACGCCCCGCTATGCCCTGATGATGCAGCACATCGATTCGTACGCCAATCGTCTGTCCCTCATTCGGGCCAGCGGAGTCAGCAGCACACTGGAGCGCATTCAGAATTGGGCCGAAACCCTCCTGAACGAGCAACCCTCCGGCCTGCTGCTGGTGGTGGACTATTTGCAAAAGATTCCGCTCGAAACCCCGTTGAATGAGGACGAAGCCACCACCCGGCTGGCTCAAGGGTTGAAGGAACTCGCCATGACCCTGGGCATTCCCGTGTTCGCCATCGCCGCCTCGGATCGGGCCGGACTAAAGGCCCGCCGCATGCGCCTCTCCGACCTGCGCGGCGGCTCGGCTCTGCAATACGAGGCCGATATTGGCATTGTGCTGCACAACAAGCACGAAATCGTCAGCCGCGAGCATCTGGTGTTCAACACCATCGAGGCGGAGGAAATGCGTAAATGGGTGGTGATGAGCGTGGAAAAGAACCGGGCCGGAGTGAACGCCATCGACATGGAGTACTCTCTGGACGCGGCCCATTTCCGCCTGCTGTCTAACGGCGACATGGTGCGCGAGCGGCTGGTGGACGAAAAGGTCGTGCTGCAATAGGAGTGAGGTGAAAATGGCCGATCAAGGGATGGTAAACGGGCGGCCCGTCAGCGACCTGCTGGAAGCGCACCTGCACGACACCCTGCCAGATACCTACACGGCCGTCTACGAGCCGACGATACGAGGCCAACGCCTGGATGCCGTCGTCGTCGGCCCACAAGGTCTGTTTGTGCTGCACGGCGTAGATTGGCGCGGCGAGATTGCCCCCACGCCACACGGAGCGTGGAGCGAGCGGCTCGCGTCGGGGGAGGTGATACGCCACCCCAACCCGGCGCGCAGCGCCCGCCGCGCCAGTCGGGCCTTGCAGACTTTTCTCCGAGACGAGTTCCCCGGCTGCAAGCCGAACATCCATCATTACATCGTGCTGCTTCATCCCGCAGCTACCCTCAACCTGTATGGAACCCCCAACCCGCCCTGCATCCGGCTAGACGCCCTGGGACAGGAAATATTGAGCGTGGCAACACCCAATCCCCCCTTTGGCGACCAGGCCCTGCGCGAGTCGCTGGTTGCGGCGATGGCCGAGCGCCGCCTGACCCGCACGCAACGCGCCGCGCAGCCCTTTATCTTTCGTTCGGGGGGCTGGTTGGGCCGTGGAGAAAAAGCCTACACCATCGAGCAGGTTCTCAAGCACCTGGATCGCCACCCGGCGGATGGCGTTCATCACCTGCGAAACGGCTCGCTAGAGCGCTGGTTCCGCGAGCAGGGCGCGCTCCATCTGGCACGGCTGGCCCAGGGCGTCATGCAGAAAAACGTGTGGAATCCCTACGTATGCCTCGAAAGCTTTATGCTGGCGACCGGGCTGGTGCGGCGGCCCCGGCTGGTCATCACACCGCGCCAGGTGAACGTCGGCTATGTGCTGGAAGGCGACAAGGCCACCGGCGCGCTGCGGCTGCGCCAGGGGCGCGGACGCGGCTATCTCTACGGGACGGTGGAGCCAGGCGATAGCTGGATGCAGGTAGACCCGTCCGATCTGGCCGGGTCGCTGGATGCAGTGGTGACGGTAGACACGTCCGCCCTGCTCATCACCCAACAACCGGCCCGCAGCTACCTGACGATCCGCTCGAACGCGACGGAAAAACCGGTACACGTGCCCGTGTCTGTGCATGTCATGCCGGCCCTTTCCCGGCTGAACCGCCACGTCCTCCATCCCGCGCTCGCCCTGTCGCTGGCCGGGGTAATCGGTAGCGTGATAGGCTGGGCGCTAGGCCCCCTGGCACTGCCCGCCCCCGTCTGGCTCACCCGCCTCACACAGCCTCCCCTGCCGTCGCAGGTCGTGTGGGCAGTGCTATGCGCCGCGTTCTGGGCAATCATCGGCGCGGTGCGCGCCTACGCCTGGGACGCAGCCTGGCCCCTGGTCTACAGCCTCAAGCGTTGGCTGCTGCGCGTCGCCCTGTGGGGCATCGTCCTGGGCGGCCTGGCCTTTGTGGTCCCCTGGCTGATAGACACCCTGCTCCCCGCCTTCCGTCTGGACGCCCCAGTCGAAGCCTATGGCTCCCTGATCCTGCTGGCGACAGCCGCCGCCATTGTGCCCGGCACGTGGGGAGATATGCGCGAGGCCCAGGAGCGCAAGAACGCCTCGCGGCAGGGCGCGGCGATGCACGGCTTGCGCCGCAGCGTGGTGGGCGTGCTGAGCGTCATTGCCCTGCTGGCAGCCGTCAGGCTCGCCGTCCCCCTGTGGGAGCGTTGGGAGGGCCAGGCTCGAGTCGCCACCGCGCAAACATGGGTAGACGCGCAGTGGACCCAACTGGGGGCGAGTATCAGCGACCTGTGGGACAAAATGTACCTGCGCTACTATGACCGCCGCGCACCGAGTCGCTCCGCCAGGCCGGGAGCCACCATTCTGCCCATCCACCAAGAGCCAGCGCCATGACGCGCTCAGGAGGTGTACAGACTATGACCAGATGGAAGCGTATGAGCAAGCAAGAGCGGGGCAGCAGCCTGACCGAGTTGGCGCTCATCCTGCCTTTGCTGGCCCTTATGGTGATGGGAATTGTCGACCTGGGGCGAGCGTTCCACGACTATGTCGTCATCACCAACGCATCCCGCGTAGGGGCGCGCTATGCGTCGCGCTTTCCCGATGAAGGCGGGAGGATTGTCAGCGCCGCCCAACAAGACGCGGCCAATAACGGCCTGGACGGCCTGATCAACGTCCAGATTGATACAGTCGGGGCAAATGCCGGGGAGTCTATTCGGGTGACGACTACCTACCAGTTCCACACATTCCTGGGCGGGATGATCGGGCATCCCATTGTGACGCTAAAGCATACCACGGAAATGGTTGTTTTTGGCATAGATGATTGACGGCTGGCAGCCGTGCGCTATTTGAGAGGAGGTGCGCCATGAAAGCAGCATTTCACCGGCAGGAAACCGGCGCAATGCTGGCGCAAGTGTTATTGTTGATTGTACTACTGCTCTTTGTGGGGTTGGCGATAGACGGCGGCAATGCCTACTTTGAGCGGCGGCATATGCAAAACGCCGCCGACGCGGGCGCGCTGGCGGGGGCGCGCGCACTCTGCTATGGCGGCGACCCCGTCGCAGAGGCCACCGACTATGCGGTGAATCGCAACAGCGCGGACACGGCGCTGGTGGAGGTCAATGGCAACAAGGTGCGCGTCGTGGCCTCGTGCACCCGAGACACCTACTTTATGGGGCTGGGCAGCCTGCTCGGCGGGATCGGGATTGACGTACTCAACATCAGCGCCGAAGCCACCGCCGCCTGCGGAGAGACTACCAGGCTGTGCGGGGCCTTTCCCGTGGCCTTTGACGAGATCACCTGGGATACCATCCCCTGCGGCGCCGAATTCTATGTCTGGGACGACGACAGCGTGACAGACGATATGTGCGACAACTGCGACTGCCAGAGCGTCATCGGCAGCGCCATCAGCGTGGGGCCTGGTCATCGCGGCTGGGTGCGCCTTCCCCCCCCGCCAGAACCCTGGCCCAACCCCGCAGGCTGCAAGGACAACTGCGGCGCTGATGCGCTGAAATGCTGGATCGAGAACGATTACAGCGGCCCCATTGACATCGGGGATTGCGTGCCGGGCGATCCGGGCGTGGTCAGTTCGGCTCTACAAGCCGCTGAAAAGCGCGAGGGAGACAATATCTATGTGCTGATCTGGGGCCCGGGACCTTGTAACGGAACCATCGGCACCTGTCCGGGCACGCTGTACCATATCGTCGACTTTGGCTACGTGAACCTCGTGGACGTTAACCTCAAACTCACCATCCCGCCCCTTCCCGGTCACAAGCAGAACGAGTGCCCCAATAACGCCAAGGTGATGCGCGCCCGCCGGTTGTGCGACCCGCAGCCCATTGCCTGCGGCCGCACCGAAGGCGCCCCGCCGGACGAGTTTATCGCCGTCAGCCTGATCCAGGATTGACGCCCTTCGATAACCCGACGTGCCATCTCATAGGCAGTTGAAACTGCACCAACCGTTGCAAAACCTGCCTGCGCAGGTTCGCTTCCCAGCCGCCGAAGGGCGGCTGCGCCATGCATGGCGGCGCCAGCAAGCTGGCGATGCAAACGTTGCTGCGGTTTCAACCGCCCATCCTAACACCCAGGCCCGTCAGACGAACACCATCTGACGGGCGTGTTGTACTCCGGGTCAAAACACGGAATAGATGCTACCGTCCACTTCCATAGGCAGTGTACGCCGGGTCAATCTCTTCCAATCGGACGGGCCGCCCCTCGCGCGCCGAGCGAATGGCTGCCAGCGTGCATTGCACCGAGTGGACTCCATTCTCGCCAGTATAGCGCGGCTCCTGGTCGCTCAGGATACAGTCAATCAGGTGATGCACCTGGTGGATATGCCCCTGGCTATAATAGGCAATATCCGACTCCCAGACATCGTCGCCCCCCTCGTCAAAGCGCCAGCATTGCGGCTCGCGTCCCTCGCGGTGCAGGATGAGGTGTTGCTGCTGCCCATTCCAGAGCAGATTGTGCCCACCTTCGCCCAGCACCTCCAACATACCCTTCTCGCCGCAAACTGTGGTGCAAAAACCGCGCATATAGTCGTATTTGCCGTTTAGCCGCTCTGCCCGCATCCAGACGCCCTGACAGGCCGGGTCGGCGTACTTCCAGGTAATAATCGGGAGATCAACCTCGGCAGTGGTGTAGGGGTCATGGGCGGCGCCGCTTTTGGCGGGCAGCGCCCGGTTGCTGGCGTTCACCGCATAGACCTCGGCAACGGGCTGATCTAGCATAAGGTATTCGGCAGTGGCGAAAAAGTGTACCGCATGGTCAAAGATCCAATAGTATTCGCCCCCGCCGGACTTGACAGGGTCCACGCGCCAGCTACGATCCACCGGCACACCATCCGCCAGCCCCCGCTGGCGCTCCAGCCAGGCCCCGTGGCGCTGACGCACCTGGAGCGGCCGCCCGATCTCCCCGGCGGCAATCAACTCACGCGCCTTTTGGTGGGACGAGATAAAGACATACGTCTCGCCAACGACCAGCTTGACGCCTTGTTGGCGCACCGCCGCGACGGCCTGCATCCCTTCGTTGAGGTTGCGGCAAAATGGCTTCTCACAATGGATATGCTTGCCTGCCAGGGCTGCCTGCCGGGTCATCTCTGCATGGAGATGGGTGGGCGTGGCAATGTCAACGGTGTTGATGTCGGGGTCTGCCAGCAATTCCTCATAGGAGGTGTATACCCGGGGAATGCCGTGTTCGGCGGCGAATTGCATAGCGCGCTCGCGGTCCAGGTCGCACACAGCGCCTACTTGCGCGTGCGGGTGCGTCTGGTAGCCCTTGAGGTGCGCGCGCGCGGCCAGCCCTAGCCCGACAATACCCGCGTTGACAATGGACGGTGTCATAATCAGATCTCCTTTGCTATTTCAATTCGTCAATGAGAGCGAGCAACTGC
The DNA here is from genome assembly GCA_012515695.1 of Chloroflexota bacterium. Classification (GTDB taxonomy): domain Bacteria; phylum Chloroflexota; class Anaerolineae; order UBA1429; family UBA1429; genus JAAYXX01. The sequence continues at coordinate 3,377 of JAAYXX010000012.1, read as the reverse complement.
CCCGCCATATATTTCGCCTCTGCACGGTGGCTACGGCGCTGCCCGGTTCATCCGTGTATTTTCAGGGCGCGATCAACAACCTCTTGACGCGCCCTGTTACCTGACCTACCATATGTGTTGGAGGTAAGGATTATGTCGTTTCTGAACGTTCTCGTTCCAGACCGCCGCCCCACGCTGGAAACGGAGCGGTTGATCCTGCGCCCGTTTCGCCTGAGCGACGCGGGCGACGTGCAACGTCTGGCCGGAGCAGCGGAAATCAGCGCCACCACGCTCGACATTCCCCACCCCTACCCGCGAGGCGCCGCCGAAGAGTGGATTCGCTCCCATCGGCCAACCTTTGAGGAAGGGCTAGGCGTCCATTTCGCCATCACGCTGCGCGAAACGGAAACGCTGGTCGGGGCCATCGGCTTGCTAATCACCCCACGACACAACCGGGCAGAGCTGGGATACTGGATCGGCGTGCCCTATTGGAATAACGGCTATGCCACCGAAGCAGCGCGGGCCGTCGTGGCATACGGCTTTCGCGTGCTGGGCCTGCATCGCATCTGCGCCAACCACTTTCCCCGGAATCCCGCTTCCGGGCGCGTGATGCAAAAGGCGGGCATGACGCTGGAAGGCACGCTGCGCCAGCACGTCAAAAAGGGCACGGCCTACGAAGACCTTGTCACCTATGGCCTGCTCCGCGACGAGTTCATGAGGCTGACGGGGGAGCAATAGCGCTCCCCTGCGTTCGTTTCACACGCAAGCCACCGGCGCGGCGCTCGCTCAAGCCCTATTCCTCCACGCGAGACAGCACAACCTTGTCCCCGTCCTTGACGCGTTTGAAAACAGTCGGGTCGCCCTCCACCTTGCCAAACACGTTCACCGCGCTGGCCGGGCGGATTTCGTTCCCCCGACTGACGGGCGTGCGCCCGAAAAGATGCAGAACGCGTGGCCGGGCGCCCAATAGGCCACGTCGCCCAGTTCCACGATCTCTTGGCCGTTCTCTTCTTCCAGGTAGAGGGGAATCCCAAAGTAAATCTCGTCTCCCCAGGTATTGGCTCGCGCCTCTAGCGGCAACGCGTCCCAGATTGCCTCAGCCGTATAGCTATCATTCAATACAGCCGTGGCGGTAACATCCCCTGCCGCGATTTGTATTTTCCGCATACGCTTCTCCTTGTCCGGGCTGGCCCCGCTCTGACACCCAAAGGGGGCAACTGGCTGACTACCCCAAGACCGGGCCATAGGATTATAGCCCCGCTAGTTGCAAGGAGTCAAAACACCCCTCCTTGCGGCGTTTGCGCCTGCGCCCCGTTTCCCCTATGCTAGAGGCTCAATCTCGCCTGGAGCGTACACTCGATGATAGAACAGCGTTGGAACGCGGCAGACTATGCCCGGAACTCGACCGCCCAATGGCAATGGGCGCAAGAACTCGTTGCCAAGCTCGGCCTGCAAGGCCATGAGCGGCTGGTAGATATCGGCTGTGGAGATGGCAAGATCACGGCGGCCATCGCCCGGCAACTGGCGCGGGGCGCGGTGTTGGGTATCGACGCTTCCCCGCAGATGATCGAACTCGCCAGCGCGAGTTACCCCCCCGCTCAATACCCCAACCTGACATTCCGCCAGCAAGATGCCACCGCGCTCGACCTGCCGCCCATCTTTGACATCGCCTTTTCCAATGCCACGCTGCACTGGGTTCAGGACCACGAGGCTGTGCTGCGCGGGGTGCGCGCGGGACTGCGCCGTGGAGGCAAGCTGCTGTTCCAGATGGGCGGCCAGGGCAACGCCGACGAGGTGATGGCCGTGCTGCATACATTGACCCACGCCCCCGCCTGGAGCGCGTATTTGGCCGGGTTCGAGTGTCCATACCGCTTCTGCGGGGTGGAGGAATACCGCGCCTGGCTCCCTGCGTTCGACTTTGAGATCGTGCGCCTGGAACTGATCCACAAGGATATGCAACACGATGGCCCGGACGGCTTGAAAGGCTGGCTGCGGACCACCTGGTTCCCCTACACCAACCGCTTGCCCGCCGAACAGCGAGAACCCTTTCTAGATGAACTCGTCGCGGCCTATCTGGCCCAACATCCCCTCGACCCACAGGGCAAAACGCACGTGCAGATGATGCGCCTGGAGGTTGAGGCGCTAGCCTGCTAGAGCAAGGCGGCCCTGCCCTTTGACATCCCCGCCATCCAGCCCTAGAATGCTGCCCATGCAACGCCCTGCCTGCTGGCACTCGTCCAGGAACATACTGGCCTATCATACAAGCAACCATTCCACGGGGAGGAAGCCTCATGCTCAAGGGATTGTTCATTCTGGCGCCCCAACACGTCAACACGATCTACGGCGAGCCGGAACAGCGGGACATTCGCCGTCTGGTGGACATCTATGCCCCGCCGCAAACCCCCGAATCCATCCAAGAGAACCCCGCCCTGCTACACGACGCGGACGTGATCTTTGCCGGATGGGGCGCGCCCAGGCTGGACGCCTGGTTCCTGGAACATGCGCCCAACCTGAAAGCCTTTTTCTACGGGTCGGGGTCCATCCGTGGCATAGTCACCGACGAGTTCTGGCAGCGTGGCATTCTCATCACCAGCGCCTACGCCGCCAATGCCGTGCCGGTGGCCGAGTATTGCCTGTCGCAAATCCTGTTCAGCCTCAAACACGGCTGGAGATATGTGCGGGCCATCGAGCGCGACCACAAATACCCGCCCCACTGGGAGGTGCCCGGCGCATATGACAGAACGGTGGGCCTGATTTCGCTGGGGATGGTCGGGCGGCGGACAGCGGAACTGCTGCAACCCTTCGACCTGCACATCCTGTCCTACTCGCCCATCTCGGCCAACGGCGCGGAAGAGCTGGGCATCGAACTCGTATCGCTGGAAGACGTGTTCCGGCGCTCGGACGTCGTTTCGCTGCATACCGCCTGGCTGCCCGAAACGGAAGGGATGATTACCGGCGCGCATTTCCGCATGATGAAGCCCGGCGCGACGTTTATCAATTCCTCTCGCGGGGCCATCGTCAACGAGCCGGAAATGATCGCCGTGCTGCAAGAGCGGCCCGACCTGTGGGCCATCCTCGACGTAACCTGGCCCGAGCCGCCAGAGCCAGACTCGCCGCTGTACACCCTGCCCAACGTGGTGCTCACGCCACACATTGCCGGGTCCATGTCAGAGGAATGCCGCCGCATGGGGCGCTATATGGTACAGGAATTGGAACGCTTCCTGGCCGGGGAGCCGTTGCGCTGGGGCGTTACTTATGAGCAGTTCCAGTCAATGGCCTGACCACGCCAGATAGAAAGGAGCAGACTGCATGTTCCGTCCGGGACTGGTTTCCATTACCTTTCGCAAGCTCACGCCCGCCCAGATCGTGAACCTGGTGGCCCAGGGGGGGCTGGAAGG
>JAAYXX010000086.1 GCA_012515695.1 Chloroflexota bacterium | reverse complement strand
CTATACCATTTTCTCGATGGCCCCCCTGTTGGTCATCGGCGTTGCTATCGCGGGGTTTGTCTTTGGCGAGGCGGCGGCGCAAGACCAGATTGTCAGTTCCCTGGAGGGGGTCATTGGGGCAGACGCGGCGGCTACCATTCAAGATTTGGTGCAGAATGCCAGCCAGACGGGAACCGGCGCAATCGCTACGATTATCGGTGTGGTGACGCTGCTGCTGGCGGCTTCCGGCCTGTTTGCTGCCCTGCAAGGCGCCTTGAACACGATCTGGGATGTCGAGCCAGCGGGGGGCGGCGGTATTCTGAGAACGGTCAAGCAGCGCGGGCTGGCATTCCTGATGGTGCTAGGGATCGGCCTGCTGTTCCTGCTCTCTCTGGCGGCCACCACGGTGTTGACCGTTGTGCGGAGGTATTTTCAGGATATCCTCCCCGTTCCTGGGCCTATCTGGCAGATTGCCAGCCTGTTGCTATCCCTGGCAATCTTTACGGTGTCATTCGCTGCTGTGTTCAAGGTGCTGCCCGATGTGAAAATCGAGTGGAAGTATCTCTGGATTGGGGCAGCCTTTACTGCTGTGCTGTTTGTGATCGGCGAGTATTTGATCAGCCTTTACCTGAGTATCAGCAGCCCGGGGTCTACTTATGGGGCGGCTGGTTCCCTGTTTGTGATCCTGTTGTGGATTTACTACTCGGCCCAGGTGTTCTTTTTGGGGGCCGAGTTCACCCAGGTGTATGCGCGCAGGCAGGGCGCTCGTATTGTGCCGGATGAGAATGCCAGATGGATAGGCCCGGCTGCGCTATCGGGCGAAAAGCCGATGCAGTTTGTGGCGGATAAGGAAAAGCAACAGACGCCCCAGCCCACCAGCCGTGAAAGAAGGCGGGAACGGGAAAGGGAAAGATAGGCCGAGGTAATGAAGATTAACAAAATACTTCGGTAACCCGGCGTGCCATCTCGTAGGCAGTTGAAACTGCACCAACCAGTGCAATCGCCAACAAGTTGGCGCGCCCACCTGCGTGGGCTGATTTGCAGTCGCCGAAGGGCGACGGCGCCATGCATGGCGGCGCCAGCAAACTGGCGATGCAAACGTTGCCGCGGTTTCAACTGCCCATCCTAAGGGCTGTTACCGAACTATTTTAATTAAACTCATAACTCCGACGCATCGCAGAATCATCGAATACAGAAAGGAACTCTCATGGGTGTGCCATTCAAGCAGAACGATTTGATCCTCTTCCAGGGGGATAGCGTGACGGATTGCGGGCGGAACCGCGAGGACCCCAACGGCCTGGGGAGCGGGTATCCCATGCTGACATCCGCGTGGCTGGCGGCAAGCTATTCCGAACAGCAGTTGCGGTTGGTGAACCGGGGGATTAGCGGCAACCGCACCTGCGACCTCTTGACGCGGTGGGAGCAGGACTGCATCGCCCTTCAGCCGGCCTGGGTCTCGATTTTGATCGGCATTAACAACACTTGGCGGCGGTATGACAGCAACGACCCGACGCCTGTGGAACGCTTTGAGCAGGAATACCGCCGTTTGCTGGAATGGACCAAACGGGAAACCAGCGCCAAGATCGTGCTCTGCGAGCCGTTCGTGCTGCCCTACCCGGAAGACAGGATCACTTGGCGGGAGGACCTGGACCCCAAGCTGGCCGTTGTACGCAAGCTGGCCGACGAATTCGCCGATGTGCTCGTGCCGCTGGACGTGATTTTCGAGCAGGCGGCCACCCGGCAGGCCCCGCAATATTGGGCGGCGGATGGGGTGCACCCGACGTTGGCGGGCCACGCGCTGATCGCGCAATCCTGGGTCAAGCACGTTTGCGGCTGACGGCGGCTGACGCCATACAGACGCGAGGGGGTTGCATAGGCCGGTGCATCCGACCTGTGCAACCCCGGTTGGCAGCGCAGGGCGGCTGGCTATGATGGGGCGGCCCGGTAGCGAGGGGGGACATGGTGGAGGACGGGGGAGAACTGAGGATGCAAGCCAGGCGTGGATGGCTGTCACCCAGATGGGCGGCGGCGTTTGTGGCTTATCTGCTGGTTCTGGCCGCCATCGTGTGGCTGGCGTACCTGCGGTTGATCCCCACTGAGCTGGGCTATATCCCCTTCTATGACACCATCGGGCACTTTGGCCTACTGGGGTCGGCGGCCTATCTATCACACCGGGCGCTGAACCGGCGGGCTGTGCGCGTGTGGCGCTGGCGCCTGCCAGTGGGGCCGATGTTGGTCGCGGCACTGGCGTTTGGCGAAGAGTGCTCGCAGATGTTTTCGCCCTATCGCACGTTCAGCCTGTCGGACATGCTGGCAGACCTGGGCGGGATACTGTTCTTCCTGTGGCTGGACGGTGTGTTGAGAAAGGCCCACGCTCACGACGCCAGTGCGTGATATTGTATTAGATACCCGATGGGAGAGGCAGATAGATGCAGATACCAACCCCCGAGCAAGCCTGGGCCTATCTGATGGATGCTGCCGAGCGCAACCCCGGCCCCTGGGTGGAGCATTCGCGGGTGGCGGCAGAGGCGGCGCGCGCGATTGCGGCGCATCATCCCGCGCTTGACCCGAAAGTCGCCTATGTCATGGGCCTGCTGCACGACATTGGGCGGCGCGAGGGGCGGAGCGACATGCGCCACGTGGTGGATGGCTATGCTTTTCTGCACGACAAGGGCATGGATGATGTGGCACGCATCTGCCTGACCCACTCTTTCCCGGTGCCAGATGTGCGGGCGGCGGCGGGGCAATGGGACAGTTCCGCCGCGGAGCGGGGGTTTGTACAGGACTATTTGTCTGCAACAGAATACACCGCGTATGATAGGCTGATCCAATTGTGTGACGCGCTGGCGCTGCCTTCTGGGTGTTGTCTGATGGAAAAGCGGCTGGTGGACGTGGTCTTGCGTTATGGCCCCAACGATTTCACCGTCGCCAAGTGGAACGCGTTCTTTGATATTCAGCGCGAGTTTGACCAGGCTCTGGGGCGGTCCATCTACTGCGTGTTGCCGGGGATCGTCCAGGGTACCTTTGGCTGCGACCCAAGGTGTTGAACCGGGAAAACGCGCCGCGAAATACGCATCACAGGAGAATGAACATGGATACCGCCATTACAACGTCGGTTTGCGACCGGATTGCACTGCTCAGGGACCAGGTTATGCAGCGCAAAGGCTCCTTTGTGTCTGACAGCAACCCCTTTTTGCGAGACGTAGCCCTGTGGCGGGCGGCATCGGGCGGTAACGGGCAACGCTCGCGGGTGCAGGTACGCGCGGCGTTTCTGTACGAACTGGTTCGGCTGGCGCCCGTGGAGATTTACCCCTATGCGCGGTTGGCGGGCGAGCATCTGGTAGTCGGGCATGCGGGTGAGTTTGGCTTTATGCGGAACCTCGACGACGCCACGCTGGCCCGTATTCACGAGTTGGGCGTGTCGGCGGAGCAGATTCCGCAGGTGCGCGATACGGTGCGGGCGTGGGCACATGGGCCGGGCGGAGCGTTTGGCGGGCCGGTACTCTACGCAATTGGCGAGAGGGTCGAGGCGCTTCATTCGGCGCGGGGAACCTCGGGCGATGGAGGGCACAACGGCGTCTATTGGCCCGGCGGTTGGATAGAAAACCACTCTATTCGCGACTATGCCAAGGTGCTGCGCCTGGGGTTCAGCGGTATTCGGCAACAGGTCGAGCAAGAGATCGCGGGAGCGGACATCACCGACCCGGAACTGCCGCATAAAGAGAACTTTTGGCGGGCGGCGTTGTTCATCTGCGACGCCGGTGCTCTGCTGGGGCAGCGGTATTCCGAACTGGCGGCCGAGTTGGCCGCGCAGACAGACGATCCGGCGGAGCGGGCGCGGCTAGAGCTGATGGCCGCGACCTGTGCAAAAGTGCCGCGAGAGGGGGCGACGACCCTCTTTGAGGCCACTCAATCCCTGTGGCTGGCCCACGTGCTTACCTGTGGCGAAGATGGCATTAACGCCAACTCTATCGGGCGGCTGGACCAGATACTTTACCCCTATTACCAGGCCGATGTGGCGGCGGGCAGGTTAGACCGTGACGGCGCTGTGGAGATCATGGAAGACCTGGCCTGCAAGCTGTACCTGGAATATGACGTGCAAGCCATTACCCTGGGTGGGCTGGATCGGCAGGGCAACGACGCGACAAACGAACTGAGCCACATTGTCCTGGACGCAACGCGCAACGTGGACCTGGTGCGAGATTTGTCTGTGCGGCTGCACCGCAACAGTCCGCCAGAGTTTGTGCGGCATGCCGCCGAGTTGATCGCGCGCGGCGGGGGCATCCCCTTCCTGTTCAACGACGAGTGCTATGTTCGGGCGCTGAACGAACACGGCATCGCCCTGGAAGACGCGCGAGACTATGCGCCCATCGGTTGCATCGAGTTGACGATACCGGGCCGGGCAAGCCCGCACGCCGTTTCCGGCTGGTTCAGCGGCGCCAAGTGCCTGGAACTGGCTCTGTTCGATGGGCAGGACCCGCGCACTGGCGAGCAGATGGGGCCGCATACGGGTCTGCTGACCGAGATGCGCTCGTTCGACGATCTGTACCGGGCCTATGGCCGCCAGGTGGATCACTTTGCCCGTGAGATGGTGTACTTTTGTAATCGGGGAGAACTGGCCCAGCGCGAACGCGGGCCGCTGCCTTGCTGGTCTACGCTGACTGATGACTGTATCGCACGCGGGCGCGACATCACCGACGGCGGGCCGGTGTATAACTATCACTCGATCTGCTTCCTGGGGACTGCCAACGTCGCGGACTCGCTCATGGCGGTGAAAAAGCTGGTGTTCGACGAGGGCGCGCTATCGCCGGACGACCTGTTGGCGGCGCTGCGGGCCGATTTCCAGGGGTACGAGCCGTTGCGGCAAATGCTGCTCAAGCACGCGCCCAAGTATGGCAACGATTGCGCCGAAGTGGATGAACTGGCCCGGCGAGTCGATGAGGATTTTATCTCGCTGATGGACACGATGCATAGCCCGCTCAACGGGCGGTATGTTGTGCATCTGTTCTCCTTCCTCTGCCATCTCCCCTTTGGCAAAGAGGTGGGAGCGACGCCCGATGGACGGCGGGCGGGTGATCCGCTGGCCTATTCCCTGTCGGCGCACCAGGGGCGCGACGAAAAGGGCATCACCGCTATGCTGCGCTCGCTGGCGCGGCTGCCCCACTATCGCGCAGCGGGGGCGTCGGCGGCCATCGTCGAGGTAGACCCGGCGATGGTGGCGGGCGACGAAGGGGTGGACCGGCTGGCCCAGTTGATTCGCGGCGCAATGGATATGGGCGTGGGCCAATTGCAGTGGAACGTCACCACCGTCGAGCGACTGTTGCAGGCCCAGCGCGACCCTGAGCGATATGGCAACATCCCTGTGCGCGTGGCGGGCTACTCGCAGATGTTCAAGCTGATCAGCAAGGACCTGCAGGACCATATCATCGCCCGCACCAAACACACGAACTGATTGCGATCATCGAGGCCCCAGTTGAACTATGGCTGGGGTCTTGGCTTTTCAGGAGAGCAGAACATGGGCATTCGATTCGGCGATGGGCGAGACTGGTTTTTCGAGAAACGCTTTGGTCTGTTCGTCCATTGGGGCCTATACGCCATTCCGGCCTGGCACGAGCAAACGCTCTACCGGAAGGGGATGACCCGTGACGAGTATGTGCCACTTGTGCAGCAGTTCAACCCCGTTCGTTTTGACCCCGATGCCTGGCTGGACCTGGCTGAGGAAGCGGGGATGCAGTACGTCTGCTTTACCACCAAGCATATTGACGGCTTTTGCATGTGGGACACCGCGCAGACGGACTATAACGTGATGCACACCCCGTATGGCCGGGACGTGCTGGGAATGCTGGCGGAGGCGTGCCATCGGCGGGGATTCCCCCTGTGCCTGTATTACTCTGTTGTGGACGAGCACCAGCCGAACTACCCCAATCAGGGGCGATCTTACGAGTTGCCCGGCCCTGTTCCCGGCGACGAGCCAAACCTGGACAAGTACCTGGCGTTTGTGCGGGCGCAGGTGCGCGAGCTATGCACCCGCTATGGGGAAATCCACGGGTTTTGGTGGGACGCGAACATCCTCGCCCACCGCGACCCGTCGGTCAACGCCATGATCCGCGAGCTACAGCCCAACGCGGTAATCAATAATCGGGGGTTTGACGAGGGCGATTTCGGCACGCCAGAGCGCGAATGGGACGAGGAGGTGCGTGACCTGCGCGCGTTCGAGCGGCCCATAGAAGCCTGTCAGTCGGTGGGCGTGGAGAGCTGGGGCTATAAGGTGGATGAGGACTATTACAGCGATCTGTATTTGATCCACAGCCTGGACAGAACGCTCGCCAAGGGCGGGAATTACCTGTTGAATGTGGGGCCAAAGGCCGATGGCACTATCCCGGAAGAGGCGGCGCGCATTCTGCGCGCCATCGGGCGCTGGTACCAGAACGTGCGCGAGGCGTTGGACGGCGCGGAACCCGCGTCCCACCTGATAGACATGCGCGACGTGCTGTTCACGCGCAAGGGGAACACGCTATACGCGCACCTGCCTTGCGCGCCCACGCGCAACCGCCTCCTGCTCAAGCCGCTGGACGTGCTGCCCCGGCGGGTGACGCTGTTGAACACGGGGGAGCCGGTAGAGGCGGTAGTGGATTTCCTGCCCAGCCAGCACCACGAAAAGCGCGAGTACTTGCGGCTGCGGAATCTGCCGGTCAACCGGCTCACGGACACTGTGCTGGTGCTCAAGCTCGAATTCGACGACCTGCCGCTGTGAACAGCGCGGCAGAACGCCGCATGCATTCATCCTACTAGTCAGGAGAGCGCGATGGATTCGCGGGAAAGACTGCTAACCGCTATAAACAACCAAAAGCCGGATCGTCTGCCCTGTCAGGTGCATTCCTGGATGAGCTACTACCTGAACACCTACCTGGGCGGGCGCGACCAGTTCGAGGCGTATGCCTATTTCCCCGGCATGGACTGGGTGATCTATGCCGGGCCAGAGTATATCTATGATGAGCGCGATCTGGCCCGGTGGCAGCACGAGACCCGCTCGCTGGGCGTGGATCAAGATGGGAACCACCACTGGCAAACCGTTATCGAGACGCCGGAGGGCACGCTGACGGTTCGCACGGCCACCAACCAGTTCACCGTCTGGACCACCGAGTACCTGATCAAATCCGAGCGAGATTTTGCGCTGTGGGAAAAGTATGTGGCCTTGCCACGGGCGGTGGACTGGACACCGATTCGCCAGATCAAGGAACGCATCGGGAACAAGGGGATCGTGCGCGGGAGCTTTTTCGGGTTTGGGCAGGGAAGCCCCTGGCAAGATTTTTGTACGTTGTTCGACACCGAAAAGGCCATCATGGCTACCTACGATGCGCCGGACTGGGTTCATCACGTTTTGGAGACGTTGCTGACCAAAAAGCTGACCGTGCTCGAACGCGCCGGGGAATGCGCGTTTGACCTGGTTGAGACCGGCGGGGGCGCTGGCTCTTCCACGGTGATCAGCCCCTGGCTGCACCGCGAGTTTTGCCTGCCCTACGATCAGCGGCAACACGCGGCCCTGCACGCCGCTGGAACCAAGGTGGTCTATCATCTGTGCGGCGGGTTGATGCCCCTGCTCGAGATTGTCGCCGGGAATGGAGCCGATGGGTTGGAGACCATGACGCCGCCTGGCATGGGCGGGGATTGCGACCTGGCGGAGGCGAACCGGCGCGTGGGCGACAGGCTGTTCTTTATCGGCGGGTTTGACCAGAGCCAGGGGTTTGAGCGCGGCACGCCGGAGATGGCAGCCGAACTGGTGCGCGAGTGTCATCGGGCTTGCCCGGACGGGGGCTATATTTGTAGCCCCTCCGACCATTTCTTCCGTGGCGACCCTGCGAACGTCCAGGCGTTTGTGGATGCCGCGAATCAGTGCGCCTACTGACTTGTTCATCGAGAGGGAGATCCATGACCAGTTTGCTCTATCGCGAGGATTTCGACGAGGTACGCGACCGCCTGACCGTCTGGTGGAATGGGGGGGATATTGGCCGCCCGGCGATGGCGATCACTGTGCCACGCGCCGAGCCATTGGAGGACATCCCGGTGATGCCCGAACCAGAAGGCTGGGTGACAGACTATTCGACGAGCAATTTCGACTATCGGGTGAATCTGGCGGCGCGGGCCTGCACGCGCACGCACTATTTGGCAGAGGCCGTGCCGTTTGTGTCGCCAGACCTGGGGCCGAACTGTCTGGCGCTCTATCTGGGATGCAAGGGGGTGGATGCGCCGGGGACCGTCTGGTTCGAGCCGTTCATCGAGCGGCCTGAGGAGACGCGGCTGGCGTTTGACGCGGACAACTATTACTGGGATTACACTCTACGGCTGACTCGCGCCCAGGCGCGCGTGGCCGAGGGGCGGTGTGTGCTGCAATTCCCCGACCTGATCGAGGGGCTGGATACGCTGGCCGCTATGCGAGGAACGGAAGCGGCGCTGCTCGACCTGATGGAACGCCCGGATTGGGTGCATGCGATGCTGCGGCAGATCACCGACCTGTATTTCCGGTATTACAATGTCCTGTACGAGATGATGAAGGACGAGCGCGGGGGGAGCTACTTTTGGGCGTGGGCGCCGGGTCGCCTGAGTAAATTCCAATGCGACTTTTCGGCGATGATCTCGCCGGATATGTTTGCCGAGTTTATGGTGCCCGTACTGCGCGAGATGACGGCTCGCGTGGATCATTGCATGTACCATTGGGACGGCCCCAGCGCGATCCGGCACCATGACCACCTGCTGTCGCTGCCCGACCTGGATATGATCCAGTGGACGCCGGGCGCGGGGGCGGAGAGCATCATGGACCGCAAATGGTGGCCGCTCTATCACAAGTCTATTGAGGCTGGGAAAAAGATGGCGCTGCTCGGTTTCTCCGGGCTGGACAACCTGCGGGCGCTCAAGCAAGACCTGGGACCCAAGATCAAGCAGTGTTATATTTCGATGGGCGCGCAATCGCTGGACGAGGCTGAGGAAATCCTGCGCATCGTCAGCGACTGATGTGAACGTAATAGCCATTGCGATGGGCGGTTGAAACCGCGGCAACCGTTGCAAAGCCTGCCTTCGCAGGCTAGGGAGCCAGTCGCCGAAGGGCGACTTTGCAGCGGTTGGTGCAGTTTCAACTGCCTACGAGATGGTGCGCCGGATTACACGCGGCAGGATGTCGCGGCTACCTGGATACAGAAGGGCGGGTTCGTATGGGACGCAAAGAGCCGATCACAGCAATTATCGTGGGCGCGGGGCATCGCGCACTGATTTATG